>JASDTM010000151.1:39318-48564 GCA_041891535.1 Clostridiaceae bacterium | reverse complement strand
GTGGAAGGCTGCCCCAGCTTTATATATCCAAGTCCGACTTCCACCAGGGTTTTAAGCTTTCTATGAATTCTTGGTAGATTTTCAAAGAAGGTATATGCTTCCTCCACAGTCATATCCAGGACTTCAAAGATATTTTTGTTCTTGTATTTCACTTCAAGAGTTTCCCTGTTATATCTCTTACCCTGACAAACCTCGCAGGGTACATAAACATCGGATAAAAACTGCATCTCGATTTTTATAATACCGTCTCCGGAACATGCCTCGCATCGGCCTCCCTTTGTATTGAAGGAGAATCTGCCTTGCTTGTATCCACGGGCTTTTGCTTCCGGCAATGAGGAATAAAGCTCCCTTATCATGTCAAATACACCAGTATAGGTTGCAGGGTTTGACCTTGGAGTTCTTCCAATGGGACTTTGGTCAATATCAATTATTTTGTCTATGTATTCAGCACCCTTTACGGATTTGTGTTTTCCCGGCAGAATTCTGGATTTATTAATTGTTTTACTTAGAGCTTTGAACAATACCTCATTTACTAATGTTGATTTACCTGAGCCAGAAACTCCGGTGACTGCAATAAGCTCACCTAAAGGAAAATCTACATCAATGCTTTTAAGGTTATTGGCTTCAGCACCCTCAACTCTTATTATGTTTCCATTGCCAGGATTTCTTTTTAAAGGTACATTAATCCTTTTAGTACCGTTAAGATACTGGGCAGTGATTGACCTTTTGCTCTTCATTATTTCCTTCAAGGTTCCTGCAGCAACTACTTCTCCACCGTGTTCACCAGCTCCGGGGCCAATATCAACAATGTAGTCAGCCTCTCTCATGGTGTCTTCATCATGCTCAACAACAATGAGAGTATTACCAACATCCCTTAACCGCTTCAAGGTTCCGATGAGCTTGTTGTTATCCTTCTGATGAAGGCCTATTGAAGGTTCATCAAGGATATAAAGAACTCCAACCAGGGCTGAGCCGATCTGTGTTGCAAGCCTTATTCTCTGGGATTCTCCACCGGATAGAGTGCCTGAGCTTCTAGAAAGGTTTAAATAGTCCAAGCCTACGTTTTTAAGAAAGCTTAGTCGTTCCCTGATTTCGTTGATTATCTGTTCCCCAATAATTTCCTGGTTTTTGGAAAGCTTCAAGCCGTCAATGAAATCAAGCTCATCTGTGACAGACATTTTGGTGAATTCATAAATATTTTTATTCCCAACTGTGACAGCCAGGGCTTCATCCCTCAGCCTCATACCGTGGCATTTAGGACAGGGATTGTCGCTCATATACTGCTCAATGTCACCCTTGGACCAGCTCGAGCCGGTTTCCATATATCTTCTTCGAAGGTTGTTTATTTCACCTTCATAGGAATGATTATAGACTCCAGTGGAATAATTTTTTGTATAGGTAACCTTAAGCTTTTCCCCGTTGGTTCCATAAAGCATTATGTTTTGTATGTTTTCAGGCAGATCCTGGAATGGTGTATCCAAACTGAATTTGTATTTTTTAGTAAGTGCATTCAAAATACCATAGGTCCAGGAATCTTCCTTAAGTCTTCCCGCACCCCAGGATGCAAAGGCTCCTTCTGCAATGCTTTTGGTTCTGTCCGGAACAACCAAATCGACGTCTATTTCCATAAGGGTGCCTAACCCATCACATTCATCACACTTTCCCCATGGGGAGTTAAATGAGAAGGTTCTTGGTTCCATTTCTGAAATACCAATCTGGTGCTCGGGGCATGCATAGTTTTCTGAGAAGATGAGCTCTTCTCCATCTTCAACATTAATAAGAACTGTTCCTTCTCCAAGCTTTAATGCTTGTTCAAGAGATCCAGTCAGTCTTGCCTCAATGCCCTCTTTAATAATCAACCTGTCAATAATAGCTTCTATGTTGTGCTTGATGTTTTTCTCAAGCTTGACCTCTTCTTCTGTTATATCAATGACTTTCCCGTCTATTCTTGCTCTGACGAAGCCACTTTTCCTGATGGTATCCAATACCTTTTCATGCTCTCCCTTTCTTCCTCTGATGATTGGGGCCATTACTTGGATCTTGGTTCTTTCAGGTAAAGCCATTATTTTGTCAGTCATCTGATCTACGCTTTGCTTTTCAATCTCTCTCCCGCAAATTGGACAATGTGGTATTCCAATCCTGGCATATAGAAGTCTTAAATAGTCATAGATTTCAGTTACAGTTCCAACTGTGGACCTGGGGTTTTTTGATGTGGTTTTCTGGTCTATGGAAATAGCCGGAGACAAGCCTTCTATGGATACCACATCAGGCTTGTTCATCTGACCTAAAAACTGTCTTGCATAGGCTGACAATGATTCAACATACCTTCTTTGCCCCTCTGCATAAAGGGTGTCAAAAGCTAGGGATGTTTTTCCGGAGCCTGAAAGCCCTGTGAATACAGTCAGCTTTTCCCTTGGGATTTCAAGGTCAATGTTCTTTAGATTATTGACCTTGGCTCCCTTTATTACTATCTTGTTTCTCATAGTGTCTTCTTTTCTCCCTTGATCTTTGTGAGCTCTTTTCTCATTTTGAAAAGCTCATCCCTGAAATATGCAGCCTGCTCAAACATAAGCTCCTTGGATGCCTTTCTCATTTGCGCTTCAAGACTTTCAATATTCTTAATCAGGTTCTTTTCACTGTATTTTACTGCTTCATCCATGGATTTGAATTCCTCCACGGTTTCAGCTGCCTTTGTTATTTCAATTACGTTTCTTATGTCTTTTATTATCGTAGTCGGTACAATACCATGCTCTTCGTTATACTTCATCTGAATGCCACGTCTTCTGTTTGTTTCGCCGATGGCTCTTTCCATTGAGCCCGTCATATTGTCTGCATACATTATTACCTTGGATTCACTGTTTCTGGCAGCTCTTCCTATGGTCTGAATCAGAGAGGTCTCAGATCTTAAGAATCCTTCCTTATCTGCATCCAGAATTGCCACCAGTGCGACCTCAGGAATATCAAGGCCTTCTCTTAAAAGGTTTATACCGATCAAGACATCCACCTCTCCAGTCCTTAAATCCCTTATTATTCTCATTCTTTCAATAGTATCAATGTCAGAATGCATGTAGGTTACCTTAAGTCCCAATTCCATGAAGTATTTTGTAAGGTCTTCAGCCATTCTTTTGGTAAGTGTAGTAACCAAAACCCGAAAGCCCTTCTCTATTGTTTTTCTGATCTCTGAGAACAGGTCATCCATCTGGCCTTTAACAGGCTTTATTATAACTTCAGGGTCCAATAATCCTGTGGGTCTTATAACCTGTTCTGCTATTACTGAAGACAGGTCCTTCTCATATGCAGAAGGTGTGGCTGATACAAACATACATTGGTTGATCTTGTTATAGAATTCATCATAGGTCAACGGTCTGTTGTCATAGGCTGCAGGAATTCTGAAGCCATAATCAACAAGTGACTTCTTCCTTGATTTGTCTCCCGCCTGCATTGCCCTCACCTGTGGCAGAGTTGCATGGGATTCATCAACAAACAAAAGAAAATCATCTGGGAAATAATCAATGAGTGTATGTGGAGGAGTACCTGGCTCTCTTCCATCCAGAATTCTTGAGTAATTTTCTATACCGGAGCAATATCCCATTTCTCTGATCATCTCCATGTCAAAGTTTGTTCTTTGCTTTAGTCTTTGAGCCTCCAAAATCTTATCTTCCTTCATCAGCTCCTTAAGCCTGTCATCTAATTCAGACTCAATCTGCCTCAAAGCCGGCTCAAGCTTTTCCCTTGATGTAGCAAAGTGAGATGCCGGTCTTAAGAATACATGGGATAATTCACTTAAAATCTCCCCTGTAAGAAGGTCAAACTCTCTTATTCTTTCTATCTCATCGCCGAAAAACTCTATTCTTATTCCCTTGACACTTGTATATGGAGGTACAATATCCAATACATCTCCCCTTACTCTGAAGGTGGAGGTTGTAAAATCAAGGTCATTTCTTTCAAACTGCATTTCAATCAATTTTTTTATGATTTCGTCTCTGTCCCTCACCATTCCAGGTCTTAAGGAAAGTGATAAATTCCTGTATTCATCAGGGTTACCAAGACCATAGATACAAGATACTGAGGCAACAATAATGACATCCCTCCGTTCAAAAAGAGATGTTGTTGCAGAGTGTCTTAACTTATCTATTTCATCATTTATACTTGAATCCTTCTCAATGAAGGTATCCGTTGAAGGCACATAAGCCTCCGGCTGATAGTAGTCGTAGTAGGATACAAAGTATTCCACAGCTGAATCCGGGAAGAACTCCCTGAATTCAGAGCATAGCTGAGCTGCCAAAGTCTTGTTATGAGCCAATACCAAGGTCGGTCTTTGAACCCTTTCAATAACGTTTGCCATGGTAAAGGTCTTACCAGACCCTGTAACACCCATTAATGTCTGGAACCTGTTGCCCTCTTCTATTGACTTTACTATTTTATTTATTGCATCAGGTTGATCACCTGTTGGTTTAAACTTAGATTCTATTTTGAATGTCCCATCCAAAAGTGAACACCTCCAATATAAACATATGTTCTATTATACTATTTTTACTCCATATATTCTACAAACTTCACCCTTGTTTTAGGTTAAGTTTCTGTATCTAAAGAGCAAATTATTATAACATATTTAGAAATCACAAATGCAGAAAAACCGGCTGCATCGCTTTATCCATGCAGCCGGTGTATCGTTTAATTTTACTGACCACCCATTTTCTTGGTGACCTCTTCAATTGCTTTTTGAAGCTGTGTATCCTTTTCCTTTGTGTACGTTGAGCTTGTCAGGTCCTTGGGCAGTTCAACTACAACATCAGGAACAATTCCTATTTTATGGATATTTGTTCCATTTGGTGAATAGTAGGCAGCTATGGTTAGCTTTAAGCCCTCACCATTTGGAAGATCCATGATCTGTTGTACAATTCCTTTTCCGAAGGATTTTACTCCAACCAATTCAGCAGCATTATGATCTCTTAACGCTCCTGATACAACCTCTGATGCAGAAGCTGAGCCTTCATCAATCAATACTACAAGTGGTACACCAATATAGCTTCCACCCTTTGATTTATCCTCAATTTTTCTTTTGTTCTTGTCTATTGTTGAAACTACAACCTTGCCTTTTTCAATGAAGTTTGAAGCAATATTGATGGATTCATTTAAATAACCACCTGGATTTCCTCGAAGGTCAAGTATATAGCCCTTGGCACCCTCGCCTTTCAGCTTATCCAGGCCTGCCTTAAATAGCTTGTCGGAATCCTTTGTAAACTGGGTAAGAGTAATTAAACCGATGTTGCCAGGCAGCATCTCTGTTTTTACAGGAGCCATTGTAATTTCACGTCTAACCACTGTAAAGCTAAGTTCCTCAGTACCTCTTTTTACGGTTATGGTTACAGGGAGTCCCTCATGACCTCTCATATGGGTAATTGCTGCATCCATATCATTGGCAGTGTAGATTTTATCATCTACCTTATAAATAATATCTCCGGACTGAATACCGGCTTCTTTGGCCGGACCTCCGTCTATTGGAGCTATTACAATTATGGAGCCGTCCTTGGTTCCAACCTGGATGCCAACACCAATGAATTTGCCAGTGCCCTGCTCATTCAAGGCAGCATATTCCTTGCTGTCGTAGAATTGTGAATAAGGGTCGTCCAACCCTGCCACCATTCCTTTAATTGCACCTTCCAACAGCTTATTGTCATCAATTGGACCATCATACATGTCGTAAATTGTCTTCTTGATCAGGTTAAGCTTATTCCAATCCGAGCTTGCAACTGGTACAGAGCTAGATTTAGTAGATGAATCTGTCACCGGTTCAAAGGGTACATAGCCTGTAGCTGCACCGCTTTTACCTATGAAATATCCGGCAAGTCCGGTTCCTATCAATGCTGCGATGATCAGCAGAATCAATGGAGCTTTGGAGGTTTTCCTCCTCGGTGACTTAGAGGGATCATAATAATAGTTATTTGGATCATCCATTGATAACACCTCTTTTATGGTTTAAGAATTAATTTTATACGTTAAGATGCTTTCTGATGGACAGGAAGGATCCTATTGCACCTATTACAATACCAGCTAAGGCAAACTGCCAGCTGAACCATTTGATAATTATATTAGGAGCAGGCAATGTAATGAATGGAACTGCAATGTGTGCCTGTGTATATGCATATTGGTAGCCGAAGTATAATGCAACAATTGCCAATACTGCACCCACAAGTCCAATTATTATACCTTCAATTATGAAAGGCCATCTTATAAACCAATTTGTAGCTCCTACAAATTTCATTATTTCTATTTCTCGTTTCCTGCCGAAAACAGCCAGCTTTATTGTATTTCCTATCAAGAATAGTGATACCAAAATCAATATTCCAAATATTACAAAACCTACAGTCCTAATGGTTTTACCCCAGCTGATTATCTGGTTTACCGTTTCTGAGTCATTACCCACACTTTCTATACCGGGCTCTTTTTCAAGGTTAGCAACGAATTTTTCAATGTATTCCGGCTTCTCCAAAGTAATAATATAGGAATCCGGGAATGGATTCTTGTTAACCGGATCAAAGCCCTGAAGATAGTTATACTCTGAGCCCAGGCTCTTTTCAGCGTTCTTGAAGGCATCCTGCCTGCTCTCAAACACTGAACCCTTGACTCCCACCTGGTTAGAGATTTTAGTCTCAATTGCAGCTTTCTGAGTCTGAGTAAAGTCCTTGTTCAAATATAGTCTTACCTGTATCTGTTCCTCAACATTTCTGACAAGGCTGTTTACAGTCATTGCCAGCATTAAAAATACTCCGAAAATAAGTATTGTTGCAAAAACAGTTGCCATTGAAGCAATAGTAACTGAAAAATTTCTTTTAAGTGATTTTAAGGCATCACCGAAGGCTCTGAAAAAATTAGTCATTTATCTTATAGCCTCCCTTTTCCTCATCTCTTACAACTACTCCATGGTTTAATTCAATAACTCTTTTCTTCATGGTATTGACTATATCCTGTCCATGGGTTGCCATTATGACAGTGGTACCATGCTTATTGATATTATCTAGAATCTCCATTATTCCCCATGAGGTTTTAGGGTCAAGATTTCCTGTAGGCTCATCCGCAATTAAAAGTATTGGCTTGTTGACCAAGGCTCTTGCTATGGATACTCTTTGCTGCTCTCCACCGGATAGTTCATTGGGGAACGAGTCTGCCTTGTCTCCAAGACCAACCATATCCAGAACCTCTGGTACTCTGATTCTTATATCCTTGGCTTTTGCACTTGTAACTCTCATGGCGAATGCCACATTCTCATATACGTTTAATGTAGGTATCAGCTGGAAATCCTGGAAAACCATTCCTATCTTTCTTCTGTACTGTGGTACCTCACTGTTTCTCATGTCGTTTAATTTTCTGTTGTTAACATAAACCTCACCCTTGTTAGGGATCAATTCTCTTAATAGCAGCCTTATGAAGGTTGATTTACCTGCGCCTGATGCACCGATCAGGAACACAAAATCTCCATCTTCAATTGTGACATTGAAATCTTTAAGTGCAACAACACTTCTGTACTCCTTGGTCACATTTCTGAATTCAATCATTATTATCTCCTTGATATTAACTATTAGACATTTATATTCTACCCTTTAATATGGAAAAAACCTAAAATTCTCCACAGGTTTAGAATTATTACATAAATTTGTAAAGATAAAATAAAGAGGAGCTGAGTTAAAATAATTGTTCAGCCCCTTTGTTTTTCATCAAATTAACGAAATATCCTGATATCCCTCACCTAAAACCTCGCGGACTTCATTTACAGATAAGAAGGCACGTTAGTCGATTTCCTTGATGAAGTTTCTAAGCTCAATATAGTCAGCTCTGTTTAAAACAACATAAATAACGTCCATGTCATCCTTGGTATATCCGCCATAGCCTTTAAGTATGGTACATCCCCTGTCCAGCTTTTCAAGTATGAAGTCTTTGATTTCAGCACTCTTCTTGCTGATTATCATAATCTCTTTGGCAGTCTGTGTACCGTCAATAAGTCTGTCAATCAAGGTTCCGTTGAATAATACACTTAAAAGTGAGAATAAACCAACCTCAGGACCAAAGACAACAAAACCAACTGCAGTTATGACAAAATCTACAACAAGCAGTGATTTTCCAATATCAAAATGGAAATACTTGCTGAGTATTTTGGCCAGTATATCTGTACCCCCTGTTGAGGCGCCATAGTTGAATACAATGGCCATACCTATTGAGCTTAACAAAGTACCATAAATTGTGTTTAAAAACATGTCTCGAGTCAGAACAACCTCACCAAACATTAAATTCAAGGCCCATAGTGCAAAGGTCATGAAAAATGAAGAGAATATTGTTTTAGCCCCGAATTTCTTCCCCAGCATTGCAAAGCCAATGCCGAAAAACACCAGATTCAGGAAAAAGACCAGAATGGCCTTTGATATCGAAGGAATAAAGTAATTCACAATGATTGCAATACCTGATATACCTCCTGCAGCAAGGTTTGCAGGGAAATAAAACAAATGCAGTGAAATGGCCACAAAAAGTGACCCTAATGCAATCATAAAGTAATCCCTGAATTTTCTAAAAGTCATATCTATCCCCTCCGTGCAGTTATATATTTAATCCACCAATTTTGACTTAAGCATAAAAATAAAGCCTCCCATTGGGAGGCTCGATTATAGTATTCTCCCGCTAAATCAATATGATTAGCGGAAAATAAGATTTTCGCTGCTTACATTACACATTATACTTCAAAGGTTAGTATGGGGTAACCCCCTAAATGCAAAATCTTTGGTAAAGTGTCTGTTAAGCCTCTTTATCAGTATATCTTCTTGGAACTCTTTTGCCGATGTCACAGGTGATTTCATAGCTTATTGTATTGATTGTTTTTGCCATGTCGTCACCATCATATTTAACATCCCCATCTTTTCCCAAAAGAATTACAGTATCACCTTCTGTTGGGTTTTCAACCCCTGACAGATCCACCATCATCTGGTCCATACAAACTCTGCCGACAATCGGACATAGCTTACCCTTGTAAATTACGCTGCCCTTTGAAGATAATGACCTTGAATATCCATCAGCATAGCCAAGTGGGATAGTACCAATTACAGTGTCCTTTTCAGCCACAAAGGTATTTCCATAGCTGACTGGAGTGCCTTTGGAAATTGTCTTGACCAATACTATTTTTGCCTTCCAATCAAGGATTGGTTTTAAAGGCAGTCTTTCCTTATGAACTTCATCTGAGGGCTGATAGCCATACTGGAC
>JASDTM010000151.1:24559-39308 GCA_041891535.1 Clostridiaceae bacterium | reverse complement strand
GTCTTACTGTATCATAATGAGCTTCAGGAAGATCTATTATAGCTACACTGTTTGCCATGTGGTAGTGGTTGAATTTTACGCCTCTGTCATTTAGCTGTCCCACCATCCACTTATACTTTTCAATCTGCTTATTTGAATATGTTTTGTCTGCATCATCTGCAGTTGAGAAGTGAGTGAATAATTCTTCCATTTGAACGTTTGGAAGCTCTGAAATTTCCTTAATTTCATCAGCTGATGCTTCATTGATCTGGAAGCCGATTCTGCTCATTCCGGTATCCAATGCAACAGCCAGCTTTATTGTTTTCCCAAGCTTTACTGCCTCTTCTGAAAATTTCTTTGCCTCACTCAATCTATATAGAGTAACTGTGACATTATTCTCAATGGCTCTTTTAGCTGACTCACCAGGGGTGAACCCTAGAACCATTATTGAAGACTCCTTGTCAAAGGATCTGAATTCAATTGCCTCATCTAAAATGGCAACTGCAAAATCTTTAATCCCCATGGATTTGATTTTTGTAGCGACGGGCTCCATTCCATGTCCATAGGCATCAGCCTTTACAACACTGAGTATTCTTTTTCCCTTTGCAAGATTTTTGATGGAATCATAGTTGAATTCAAGTCTGTCCAGATGCACCTCTGCCCAAACCGGTCTTTGATCAGTAAACATAGCAACTCTCCTAAAAAAATTTTGTAATAAGGCCAAATAAAATCAGACCTTCGATTCTAAATCTATTTTATACCCATTTCGAATAATATTCACATAAATGGTAAATAAAGGTCATAAAAAACCATTTAGCTTTTAACCATATTCTTAAGCTCAAAGGGTATTCTTTCAATAATTTCTGATGCAGTGACTGAATATCTTGATGAGGCTAAATCATCCCCGATTTTTCCATGGAGATAGGTTGCAGCAATGGCAGCCTCCAGGGGTGAAAGCCCCTGTCCTGCAAGCCCCGCTATCATGCCAGTGAGACAGTCTCCCATTCCACCTGAAGCTATTGCAGAAGAACCAGTAGGGTTGACATATAAACTTTCTCCATCAGTGATAATGGTGTTATGCCCTTTAAGCACAACGGTGAGCTTATTCTTTTTTGCAAAATCAAAAGCCACATTCATTCTGTTCTTCTTGATGTACTCTATTGTCTTACCTGTTAATCTGGCCATTTCACCAAAATGTGGAGTTATTATGACCTTGACTCCCATGTTACCCAAAAGCTCTGTTTTCCCCTGGAATACATTCAATCCATCAGCATCCAAAATCAAAACAGCATCGCTTTTTCCTTCACTTCTCAGCTTTTTAATAATTCTGAATAAGAGCATACTTGTTTCTTCGGTGTTACCCATGCCCGGTCCAAAGGCTATGACATCCGATGAAGCAACTGCCTTTTCAATGTTATCCGGATGTATTGTCATGGCTTCTCTCACATTTTCTTCTATTATCTTAATCACAGATTTATGGGAGGATACGGTGACAAGACCTGCTCCTGTTTTGATACATGCTTCTGATGCAATCTTGTTTGCTCCAGTATAGCCAGTTGAACCTGCAACTATCAAAGCTTTGCCATAATCTCCCTTATAACCTGTCCGCATTCTTATCGGTATAAGGTTTCTGACCATTTCATCCTCTACTAAATAACAAGAGTCCCCGGTTTCAAACAGAATCTTGTCAGGTATGCCAATGTCCAATACCTGTATCTCACCCAGGTATTCTGATGAATTGTAATTTAGGAAGCCGGTCTTAAAAGTGGTGAAGGTTATGGTCTTATTTGCCTTTACTGCACTTCCCATGACCTCACCTGTATCAGGATGCAAACCGGATGGAATATCAACAGAATATACCTTGTTGGACATTTCGTTTATTGTATCTATGATTTCTTTATTCAAGTCAGTAACTTTTCTTGTGAGTCCGATACCGAATAAGGCATCTAAAACACAGTCAGCATCATTGACTGCCTCTCTTAATTCCCAGATATCTGATTCTTCTTCAATGTTTAAAACATTGATTCCCATGTTTACGCAAATATCCAGGTTTATCTTTGTTTCTGGGCTTATATTTCCAGTCCCTGGGGCAAAAAATACATCCACATCCCTTCCGAGATTTGTCAGATGTCTAGCTATTGCAAGACCGTCACCACCATTATTTCCGCATCCTGCCACAACTACAAAATAAGAATCCTCCGGGTCTAAATGATTCACAAATTTTATTGCCGCATTCTCCATTAAAATAATGGAAGGTATCCCATATTCATTTATTGCCTTTTTATCCAGCTCTGCTGTCTGTTTACCCGTCAATATTTTCATAATCAGTATTTACCTCCCACGGCCTTATCCAGACAGTTTTAATGGTATCCAGCCTTCTTAGGGCAACCCTGTGAACCTTGCCTTCTTTTTCTTCATATTTGAATTTAAACTTATTTTTATTGCCGAATATGGAATATCTTATCCCCACATGAAGCACCCCATCCTTGAATTCAGTGTTTGCTCCTTCAAAGCTCCCTATTTTAAGGGAGGTGGTTCCTTCAATCACTATGGTGTTCCCTTCTTCATATACCTTTTCTATTTTAATGACATTTGGTTCTGACACCATTTTAAAGCCGGTATATTTCCAGCCAAATTTATAGAATGCAACAATCACGATCAATGCTGTCAAAATTCCGGTAATACTTAGTAAAGCTGTTTTTTTCTTCATTGCATATCCTTTATAGTTAATTTCTGTTTTTATTTACCATTTCTATCACGCATGTGGCCATTGCAAATTTTCTTTCATGGGAAATAGAGATCATGACTTTAAGCTCGTGGTATATCCCAGTTTTCTCAAGGATAAGCTTAAGTGAGTCCCCTGAAATAAAAGGTCTTCCAAATTCATCACGGAGTATCTCTGTATCCTTCAATGAAAAGCCCTTGAATCCCCTGCCCAGTGCCTTTGCAAAGGCTTCCTTTGCACAGAAGTTGCCGGCAATCCTTTCAGGTCTTCCCTCTAAAAAAGCAATTTCTCTGTCCGTAAAACACTTCTCAAGCCTTTCCCTTGTATTAAAAACCTCTTTGATCCTTTCAACTTCAGAAATATCACAGCCGGTACCAAAAATCATTCTCTCACCTACTTAATTCCTATTCTGACCATAATTACTTGAATCTGATTATAATCTTCGTATATTGATTATAACAATTGAATCAATTATTCAAAAGATTATTAGTTCATATCACAAAGTGATAATCATTATCACTGTTTACAGATTATTAAGATACAATCATGTTTTTTACTCTCTCAGGTGGAGTATAATTAAATAGTATGACCAACAAAACAAGATATTTTTAGGAGGAAATAAATGCTTAAATCTACAAAAATCAATAACGATGTTTTCTGGGTCGGTGCACTCGATCCGGGTCTTAGAATCTTTGACATAATTATGTATACCCCTTTTGGTACCAGCTATAACTCATATGCAGTAAAGGGAACTGAAAAAACTGCTGTTTTTGAAGCTGTTAAAGCTCCTTTCTTTGAAGAATATTGTGAGAGATTAAATGACATGGGTCTGGATATCAAGAATGTGGATTACCTTGTGGTGAACCATACAGAGCCTGACCATGCTGGATCAATAGAAAAAATATTGAAAATCAATCCGAATATTGAAGTAATCGGTTCTAAAACAGCCCTTAATTTCCTTAAGGGAATAACCAATATGGAGTTTAAATCAAGGGAAGCAAAAGAAGGCGACACATTGGATCTTGGTGGAAAAACCGTAAGATTCTTGATGACTCCGTTCCTTCACTGGCCGGATACAATGGTTTCTTATGTTGAGGAAGACAAATTCCTCATAACCTGTGATATCTTCGGAACACATTACTGCTTCGACGGAGTATTCAATGACGATCTTCCGGCTGATAAGAAGGAAGAGTATTTAAGCTCTCTAAGATACTACTATGACGTTATCATGTCCCCTTTCAAACAGCATCTATTAAAGGCAATAGACAAGATTGAACCGCTTGAGCTTGATATGATTCTTACAGGACATGGTCCGGTACTTAGAAAAGATCCAAGAGAGGTTATAAAGCTTTGGAAGGGCTGGGCTCAGCAAGAGCAGAAAAATAAGGATACAATATCCATCAACTATGTTTCAGCCTATGGCTTCACCAAGGAAATCGCTGAAACTGTAGCTGAGGGTATAAGATCAGCTGGAGACTTCAAGGTAACACTTAATGATGTCATCCACTGCAAAACAGAAGATCTTGTTGCTGAAATAGGTAAGGCTGATGCAGTACTCTTTGGTTCACCAACAATAGTCGGAGAATTATTGGAACCTATCAGAATACTTCTGGCACACTTAAACCCAATTATCCATGGTGGTAAGATTGCAGGAGCATTCGGATCCTATGGCTGGTCAGGAGAGGCTGTTCCAAGAATTGAATCAAGATTGAAAGAGCTGAAAATGAAAATGCCTGCAGGAGTTATAAGATTCAATTTCAAAATGAGCGAAGCAGATAAAGAGACTGCCAGAGAGTATGGCCGCCAAATCGCTGAAGCTTTAAAAGCATAAAACATAAATATTAAATAAACCTAATTCGAGTATTTGGTGAGGAAATTAAGATGGAAAAATTCGTGGTTATAGGAAATGGTATTGCAGGTCATTATGCTTTGACAAACGCGTTAAAAGCTAATCCTGATTTGGATGTTACAATGATCTACAGGGAAAGTGCCAGAACCTATTTAAGGACTCAGTTATCAGGAAGGGCTACCGGGGCAGTGAATGACACAACATTCTTCATGACTGATGAAAACTATTATAAAACTAAAGGTGTTAAAGAGGTTAAAGGAACAGCAGACCTTATTGACACCAAGAACAAGGAAGTCATCATGGAAGATGGTACCAAGGTGCCATATGACAAGCTGTGCATAGCAACTGGAAGCTATAACTTCATACCACCTGTTGAAACTGAGGGAAGCGAAACCAAGATGTTGGATTCCTTCAACTACATGAATTTTGACAGTGTTTTTACTCTAAGAGAACTAAAAGATGCTGAAGCAGTAATGAAAAAGCTTGAAACTGCAAAATCTGCCATAATTGTAGGCGGAGGTCTACTAGGCTTGGAAGCAGCTGGTGACTTCATAGAAAAAGGTGTGGATGTCACAGTTGTTGAATTCGCCCCAAGACTTCTTCCAAGGCAGCTTGACGGAGGATCAGCTCAGCTGTTCCTCGATCAGGCAGGAAAAACAGGCATTAACATTATGCTGTCTGAAAGCTTGAAGAAAATAGTCTTTGAAGATGGAAAGCTTAAAGAAGCAGAATTAAATTCAGGAAAAACCCTGAAAGCTGACTTTATCTTATTCTCTGTAGGAGTAAGACCAAATACTTCCCTGGCACAAAAATCAGGCATAACAGTCAACAGAGGAATAGTTGTAGACGAATATCTTACAACAAATGACCCTTCTGTATTCATTGCAGGAGATTGTGCTGAGTACCATGGTATGGTTTATGGAAACTGGTCCTTTGCCATGGCATCAGGAAAAACAGCAGGACTGAACTGTGCAGGTATGAAGGAAGCCATGAAACCTTACACTCTCCAGACCATGTTCAATGCCCTTGGAGTTAAGGTATTCTCAACCGGCTCAGTTAATTTTGATGATCCGGAACTTGAAACAGTATCCTTTGGTGAACCCTCAACAGCTTATGGAAAGCTCTTCTTCAAGGAAGATGTACTACAGGCAGCAGTTTTAATGGGCAATACCTCAAATCAGGGCAAAATCATCAAGGCTATCGAAAACAAGATGCACAAGAATGAGGCAGTTGAGCTGTTTATACCTAAAAGTAATTAGCAAAATTCCAAAAAATGGTTAAAAAAGCATAACTAGTGTTGATTCAAAAAGACTCTACTTTTTGAATCAACACTTTTTTCTATTACTACCTAAAACCACTCACCTTGTTATAATAGAGATATACGAAATTCACACAAAAATGTTATGGAGGCTGCCAATGGAAGGATTTATAGAGTATGACGGAGTTATCTCATTTCAAAAAGTTCTGCTTTCTGATATCAAACCATTTATGGATGAGTACAAAGCCAGCCTTGATTTTTATGGAAACAGCTTTATGTCTCATCTCCAGTCAAGGGCCAATCATTTCATGATAATTTATAAGGATAGAAAAATAGGAATAATGGCTATTTTCGAAAAGTCCCTAAGTCTACTATATATCAGACCACAGTATAAGTTTTTAGATATACAAACCTTCAAGAAAATACTCCAGGAGTTTGAAATAGAAAATGCTTACGCTTTATCCTGGGACCACCATACAATCCCACTCTTCACAGAGTTTCAAGACACAGTTCAAGTTCATGCATACCAATTTCAGCTTTTAGATCCAAGACTAATCAAAACTCCAATGTTCAATCTGAAAGTCAGACTTGCTACCATGGCAGATGAAGAAGCTATAAAAGAAATGGACTTTTTAAAGAATCCCGGTAGTTATATCAAAAAACAGGAGGTTTGGATTACTTCAAATGAAGATGGCAAATCTGTTGGCTTAGGCCTAATTCAACCCATGCAATTCAGTGATGAAGCCTTGGACATCGGAGTATTTACAGATCACTTTTCTAGACGTACAGGCATAGGCAGCTCCACACTTGCCCTATTGATGAAAATGGTCAATGATTCAGGCAGAACTCCCGTTGCAGGTTGCTCTGCCAAAAACCCCATCGGCAGAAGAACTCTTGAATCCGCAGGAATGACCTGTATCGGTTCGATTTTTAAATATACCTTCAAAAAATAAATACCAAAAAAAAACTCCCCAGGAAGCAATCCTTCGATTACCTCATGAGGAGTATTTTTTATCTGTTGAAATTACCCTTCAACGGTTCCATTTCTTCTATAAACTCCGGTTCAATTGCCGGTACATAACAGCTTGGGAACGCCAATAAATCCTTATACACGGGCTCTGAGCCACCTTGAACTGTAAATTCATAGTATGGCAGAATGTAATCCTGTCCTGGAACCTTCAAATATATCAATTCTATTTTTTTTACAGTGTCCCAATCAGGAACTTTTGAAACTGATGCAGATATAAACTTACCTTCTTTGAACAGCTCTGTTGCTCTATCTATGGTTATTATCGGATAATCACCTACTTTTTGGGTTGGGTTAATATTCTCTATGAATATGGCAGATAATGTGCCGTCTTCGTAGTCTAAAGAAAAGAGAGCTTGCCTTAAGTTATAGCTTACAATGGTATCGACATCCAAAGGCAAAGATTCATATATTAAGATTCTGTAGGATTTTTCCAAATAAATATTGTACCCTTTGCTTTCAACGCTGATTTTTGTATCTTTAAAGCCCAATAGCTCATTGTACTTTGACTTCAGATATTCTGCAATTTTCACTGCATCATCGTATCCTGCATTTTCTCTATACTTATAGTCATCCGGCAGTTTCATATTTTTTTTGAAATCAATAAATACTCTAAAATCCGAAGAAACCTTTATTAAAAATTCATTAGTATCGATCCTGAGTTCTGCAGGGTCAAAATAGTCTTCTGGTACAGGATTTTTATCAAAAACTTTCTTGATAATTGCTGCTTTTTGCTCCTCACTCGGAACATCATCTGTGATTGTCACCTTCTCCAAATCTACTCCTAAAGATTTTGCAGTTTTAAGTAAAAGTATCCTCATATATTCCAGTTCATCTTTGGTTGGTTTCGTTTCTCCTCCTTTAATGTATGGCGCTTTATATACTGGTAATATATCAATTACCATATCCTTATTCCATGGATTTGAGTTTACTAATTCTGAGGCGTCATAAGCCATTAATCCACCGGGTCCCAAACCCATTCCATTATTCTTAAAATCTCTATATGTTATTTTGGGTAATGGATTTTGTATTGGTGCTTCTGGTAATGTAATTGGTTCAGAGGGTAATACATTTGAATATTTACCAGCTGGTTTTGTATCTACTGTTTTAGTATCAATTGGCTTAGTATCAATTGGTTTAGTATCAATCGGTTTTTCAACTGTTGTTGTACTTCCTTTTGGCAATTCTGTAATATTATCTCCAGATGGTTTTTGTGGAAACAATTTAAAGGTTGCGAAAACCACTATTGCTAAAACTGCAACAGCAGCAGCAAATTTAACCCAGTTGATATTCGATCCTTTTGAAAGATATTCCGAAGCTTCAACATAGTATTTATCGTCTATTTCACTCATTGCATCTGAAAATTTTTTCTTATTCATAATAATATCCCTTTTCAGTAAGATGTTGCTTCAAATCACGACGCAACCTGGTTAGAATTACAGAAACATTTTTCTCTGAAATACCAGTTTTCTTGGCAATCTGAGAATAGCTATAGCAAAAAGCATACCTTAGCATGAAAACAACTCTGTTTTCTTTCTTTTGATTATCCAGAAATCCTTGAATCATTCTGGATAACTCTTTAACCTGCACCTCTGATTCCACTAAGTTTGGAGATGATAATTGGAAATCAAGTTCATCCATGGCAATATCAAAATTACTATTCCTATTAACTGCACTTTTCTTATGGTATAGATTTAAGGATGTATTTCTGACAATTTTGCAAATATATGCTTGAAGTGGGTTTGGTGTTGCAGGGGGAATTGAGTTCCACGCACCTAAATATCCATCATTTACAGATTCTTCAACATCGTGTATATCATTTAAAATATTGAAAGCAATGCTCCTACAAAGCTTGCCGTACTTGGCATCCAGCTCATAAATAGCATCCTCAGACCGTTTATAGAATAACTCAATTATCATTCCATCTTCCATAAGTACCTCCAAATTTTCCTCTTCAAACATACACTAAAGAAATAAAACAAATTACTACAAAAGTTAAGAAATATTTTATCGGACCATCTAATACCTATGATAATAGGTTATTCTGATTTACTTCAATAACATAATGAAAGAGTGCTCCCAAAAGCAATCCGTTTATAATTTTGCTCTTAGGAACACATCCTCTAATTAAAATGAAATATTTATAGTCTTGAATTGATTTGAACCCGACTTCCCGACAAATCTAATTCCCTGCTTTTAATTACTTATTTTTCTTCAATACTTGGGTCTTGTTTATCTCAATTACTTTGAAGGACTCATTCTCAATCAAATTAAGAATATCCCCAACTTCACCTTGTACCAATACTCCAAAGCTTTTTACGCCGTTTGCTTCAGTATATTCTAAGGCAGTTTTGTACAGATCAGATTTTGATGAGTTTTCGAGAATTCTAACTTCTTTTTCTCTTGAACAGAGATATCTTAGTAAATCTTTAAAGTGCTCTTCATATCCAAAAGGTACATCTTCCTCACTTTTTTTATAACTAACTAGCCAATCTAATAAATTGAAAACTTTAAAATCTTTAACTGCATTATAAAAACCAGGATAGCCATAGCTTACAAGACTCAAATTCATTCCAAGAACTCTGCCATCCTCCCATCCGTAATTAGTCTTAATTGCTGCCCAGATAAACTCAATTTTTTTATACTTATTCATAAGATCTTTAATTTCTTTCATGTCCAAATCTTTTTCGAAAATCAAATTGCAGGAAATATAATTCACAGGAGATAAAAGTTCAAGACGCCTCTTTGTATTTTGTAAATCTTCTTTTGTATCAATTCGTTTATACGTTTGTATTACCGGATTATCAAATCTATAGGGTCTTCCAAAGCTTTTAAGATCGTTGTTCCAAATAATACTATCTTTGAGAACATCACCTGTAACCCATAAAGGTGTAAATTCAAAATAATCAATTACAGAAAATGTTACATTATATGCTCCGTAGCCTTTTGGGGTCACATAGACTTCGCTCATCGGTTTAATCCCCGGATTATTAAGCTCAATGATTGCTTCGATGTCATAGTTGATATCCAAAGATTCGCTTACATTATCTGACTTACTTGGATCGTAATAAATAGCATTCATAACAGGTGACATTATTAAAGCTAGGAGTGCCAATAACACTAAAACTGTAACAGCTGTAAAAAGGTAGTTTTTTCTAAACCTATCTTTGATCGCATTGTTAATGCTTTTAGTCTCATTAACATCAGACAATCCAGCTTCAGTATTTGTTTCATTGAAATTGTTATTTGCCTCCCAAGCTAAATACTCCTCGAATGCTTCATATTTTTCCAGTTCTGCTTCAATTAATTTGATTTCATCAAGAGAGGCAGTACCAGCCTTATATTTTTTTAAAATTTCTCTATAATCCATTTTCTACCTCCATTTTGCTTCGCATTAGTATCCTTGCCCTATGCAATGTCGTTTTGACAGCACCCTTACTCAATCCAGTCATTTTGCTAATTTCCTCAATATTAAATCTTCCATAATAGAAAAGGACGATTACTTCTCTTTGAAACTCTTTTAACCCCATAATTTTAGACATCAGTTCATTTTTCTCCTCGGACAATATCACCATATCCTCCGGATTAGAGTCTTCGCTTAAGATATCGGTTGGCAATTGGCTGATTGAGTATTTTTTGTTTTTTCTAACATAATCAACAAATAAGTTTTTACAAACCTTGAACAGCCAAAATTTAAAATAGGTTGTCTCGGAATCTAGAGAAAGAAATGCTTTTAAGAAAGTCTCACTTGTAAGATCTTGTGCAAGATGAGTGTCATTACAAAGTGAAAATGCATAAATAAATAAAGTGCTATAGTATTTTAGATAAACTTCTTCCAAGATATCTATCTTCACATCTTCACCCCTTTCACTTAATAAACGTAGCAAACAATAAAAGGTTACAGCTTTTAAAAATAAAAAACCCAGCCCACAAAATAACTTTATCATGAATTTGTGGGCTGGTTAATTATTTAGCTCTATTACTCAATTTATGAAAACTGATTTTAATTTATTTTATCCTAATTTCTTCTGTTCCAATTCAAGTGCATCCATAAGGATATAGTTCTCGAGATACATGTGGATTAAAACGGAATCAATAAGTTCTCCTATTAATTCATAGGTCCTTGCAACTGTAAGGTCGCCATCCTGTGGTGCTTTGAAATCCTTGGTAAGCTTCCTCATAGAGTCTATGATTTCGCCTACTCCTTTATGGTCCTCTTCCAGTATTTTTAGATCCTTTCTGCCTTTCTCCAAGCTGCCACCGTCTGATACAGCATTATAAAGCACAGGGAATATTTTCTTATCCTCAATAAGATAATGGACCTCGATCTCTGATTTGAAGGTGGAGAACAGCCTGTGAAGGCTTATGAGCTCAGTTGCCAGCTTTTCGTAATTTAAAAGCATGGACTTATTTAAAAGTCTGTCAATTTCAAACAAAAGCTCTCTTTCTCTTACATGGTGGGTCATTTGTAGATGTAGCAACAGCTCAGTAAGAGGTAGGTTGACCAATTCCTCTGTAAGATGTCTTTCCTCATGATCCCCATTCATGAAGTCCTCCATCTCAGATATAAAATTCTTCCTGTCATAGCCCTTTTTATCTAAGGCTTCAGCAAGATTATCCTCACCACTGTTAGCAAAATCAATCCCCTTTTCTCTGAAAAAGGTTGCTAAAACAGTATTCTTTTTTAGTAAATCCCTTATCTTCATTAGCTCCATACATTACCCCCATGACTGTTATTCTAATATATCATAAAAATGCATGTATTTATCAGAATTCATGTTGGGTAATAAACAGAATCAGCTATTTAGCCCCTATATGTCTTCCTCCGGGATTTTTTTGCTCTTTCTGACATTTATAATGGCTTCTTTTGTCAGTGAATTTTTTGAAATTCTATTTGTGTTTATAAAAGGATTTGCTACTTTTCTGTACCTGATTATCATTGAATTCAATTCAGCTCCGAACACCATAATCATGGAAATTAATAGCAGCCAGAACATTAGTATTACAACAGCTGCCAAAGCTCCGTAAAACTTTGAATAGTTTGCGAAGTTATTGATATAAAACTTAAAGCCAAAGGACACCAGCATAAATGCTACTGATGCGAATGCAGCTCCGTAGATTGAGTACTTAAATTTTATATTCCTTGATGGTACAAACATATAGAATATTAGAAAAAGCAAGAATATAAAGAATGCTGGCATCACAGAGGTCATTATTGTATCGAAAATACCCATATTCAAACTTGGGAAGAATCCCTTTATTGATGAGATTATCGGGTCTGCAAAAACAACCAGTAAAAGTGATCCAACAATTCCAAGTGCCAGAAGAACTACATAAAGTACTGCCATCAGATTCACAGTGATTATTGAACGGTCTTCTTTAATCCCATAAATCTTGTTCAATGCGCTGATAAAAGCCTTGAACCCTCCTGCTGCAGCCCATATGGCAGCAACTATGGACACTGATAAGAGACCACCATTTTGGTTTGTCATTACATCCTTTATGACCCCATGAAACATATTAAATGTATCCCCGGGCATGACAACAGAAAGCTGGTCGATTATTGTCGTCGAGTCCAGATTCAAATATGCTATCAAGGAAAACAAAAAAATTAAAAATGGAAATATGGCTAAAAGCAATGAATAGGTTAGCTGATATGCATAGGGAATTGCTTCATCCCTGGATGCTTTTTTCATCAGCTCTTTTATAAAAATAAATACTTTTTTCAATTCTTCCATATACGCCAACCTCCTCTTTTGTTCATGGTTATAACTTTATTGTCATTGCTTTATGGTTTGTAAATTTTAAAATTTCAACTGCTTTTAGTGTGAGTGATTAATTGGAATTAATCCTTAATTTTTAGATTATCCTCCCGGAGTCTTCCCATGATGATTTCATCCTTTAATTCACCATTTCTTATTACAGCTTTCTTCTTTCTGCCTTCAACTACAAAACCATATTTTTTGTAAAGTGCCTCTGCATGATCATTTCCATCCATAAAGGTTAATTCAAGCCTGTCTAACATCAACCAGTTATCTGCTATATCAAGTATTTTCTTAAACAGTATGGAGCCAATACCATGTCCATGGTATTTAGAACTGACCAGTATTCCTACCTCTCCTCTGTGCCTTATTCTGAAATTCTGTGCCACAGTTAAAGTGTAGATACCTACTATATTTTCAGATCCATCCTCTTTCTCGTCCACAGCCACTATGCAAACCGAATCTTTGTCAAAGGCAAGACTTTTTGTTCCTTCAACTGAAATTTCATATTTTGAAAAAGGAATAGTAAGGGTTGTGTCATAAACACCCTTCTCTATTCTCATCTTATATACTTCATCGGCATCAGATGCTTTTATACTTCTAACTGTTATTCCCATTTCCACACTTCCTTTACACTAATTTACAACAATTTAATTAATACCCTATTTCTATTTTATTAACTTAATTCATCTTCAGTGTCTGAATTTAATTCCGAGATATCCTTTATCGGAAACCAATTATCCGGGAGAAGTCCCATAATTTCACGGCTTTTGTACCTTTTATCCATAATAAGTATTACTCCCTTGTCGGTTTCGCTTCTGATTACACGACCTCCCGCCTGGGTGATTTTGTTCATTCCCGGATAAGTATAAGCATATTTAAAGCCACTGTTTCTTTTTTCCTCAAAATAATCTTGGATCAGCTGTCTTTCATAATCAAACTGAGGATAACCTACTCCGATTAGTGCAGCTCCAATAAGGCTTTCACCCTTAAGATCTATCCCTTCTGAAAAAACTCCCCCTAAAACCATGAAGTACACCATTGTTCCTTCAGAGCTTATATCGAACTCCTTAAGAGCATCCTCTCTGTCCTTTTCGGACATACCAGGCTCCTGCTTTTTAATTTTTATACTGTCTTTATATTCACTTTCAAAAATGGTATAAACCTCATTCATATACTTATAGCTGGGGAAGAATGCTATATAGTTGCCGGCTTTAGTATCAACCATGTGCTTGATGTTTCTGCTTATGGCTTCATAAGAACCATCCCTCATCTTATACCTTGTGTCTATATCATAGTCACAATAAACATCCAGATTATCAGGATCAAAGGGCGAACCAAGCTTCAATCTGTAGTCTTTCTCATCTCCTCCATATAGCTCCATGTAGTAATCCATAGGAGTTAAAGTAGCTGAGAACAAAATCTGCGAATCTGCCCTAACCATTGCATCTTTTAAGTTGATTGAAGGATCTATACAAAAAAGCTTATAAGATACATCTGAGCCCTTCTTTGTCACATAAGTCAAATAGCCTTCGTTATACAAATCAGTAATCCTTCTTAAGGATATGCACTCAAAATATGTATCAGTGAGAAGCTTGTCCAGCTCCGGTGCTTCTTCCTTAAGCTTTAATCTTTTTTTCTGATTATGGTCATCGGTAAAAAATCTTTCACAGGAGGCTATAAAGGTTTCTGACCGTTCCAGAACATTAAAATCATAATCCTTATCGACATACCCTTCTCCTGCTTCCTTAGCTCTTTTCCCAAGCTCATTAAAAAGCTTGTCCAAATCACCGCTGGCTTTTTTAATTTCGGTTGAATAGCCTTTCATTTCCTTCTTTAAAACCTTGAAAGGCTCCTTTGTCAACTCTGCACTGAACATTGCCCTGGCTCTGTCTAAAAGGTTATGAGCTTCATCTATGAGAAAGGTATATTTTTCAGTTCTTTCATCAAAAAATCTTTTAAGGTATACCCTTGGATCAAAGGCATAGTTGTAGTCACCAATTATAATGTCAGCATAAAGTGACAGCTCCAGGCTATATTCAAAAGGACAAACCATATGCTTTTTTGAATACTCCTCCACAGTTTCCCTTGTAAGGGCTTCTTCATTTTCCAGGATATCTATGACAGCAGCCATTACCCTGTCATAATG
>JASDTM010000151.1:14098-24528 GCA_041891535.1 Clostridiaceae bacterium | reverse complement strand
TATTCTGCATTACACTTTACCTCATCCATGAAACAAATCTTCTCTTTTGATGTAAGAGTAATACTTCTAAGCTTACCGCCCTCCTGCCTTAACAGCATTATGGATTCCTCACCAATGGCCTTTCCAGTCCCCTTGGGGGTGAGATAAAATATCCTGTCAATTTTCTTTTCACCCAGGGCTTTTATGGAAGGGAACAAAGCAGAAATAGTTTTTCCAATGCCTGTCGGCGCTTGTATGAACATTCTTTTATTCTCTTTTATAGTCCCATAAATCGAGGTGGACATTTTTCGTTGCCCAGGTCTGTATTCATAGAAAGGAAATTTCAATCCCTTAATTGAGATATTTCGTTTTTCAATCCACTTGAAATAAAGGCTTTTAAGCTTTACGAATTTATCTAAAACATCCTTGGCAAAAGCCGTCAATTCAGCTTTTGTAAATACTGAATCAAAGGATCTGAAATCCTCACTGTCTATATTAAAATAGGTCAGTCTTAAGGTGATTTTCTCTATTTCATTTAACTGCATTGCCATGTAGCCATAAAACTTAAGCTGAGCCCAATGGAGGGGATAATCATTTTCCTCAAGCTCCTCCAGTGGTCTGTAGGTACTCTTTATTTCCTCTATATATTCCCAGGGTACAAGTCCGTCAGCTCTTCCATCCAGAAGTATTTTAATGTCATCTGACTCATATTCAGTTTTAAGGTAGTATTCTTTAATGTATTCACTTTTTTCTTCCATCATGTTTTTCTGATGAAGTCTGTGGACCTTAGAGCCGATTTCGGCTCTCTCAGGGCTCAGTAAAAGTAACTCGGAGCCGATATCCCCCGAGTATAAAATACTTTCCACCAGGTTTCTAACACTTATTTTTACTATATACATGACCTATACCTGCCTTATTAAGGAAATTATACTCTAAATTACTCATCAAAAAACAAAAAAAGAGCCGTATAAAACAGCTCCAAGGGCAGACCATGGTTAATTACATCCGATCTGGCATTATTTTGCTTCTGCAATTATGGTTTTTGACAGATTGTTTATGCTCTCTGACAGCATTTCCAGCTTACCTTCAATCCTTATAAGAAGATACAAGGTTATAGCTATGGGAAAGCCCACATTGCCTATAAAATCATATAGTTCCATAAATTATCACCCCTTATGTCAATAGGCATAAAGGGTGACAATGGCATCAAAAATTTTTCTTTCAAAAAGTTATATTAACATTTTCATATTGGATGGGTCTACTTATCTAGTATCTGCCTTACCTTTCTTTTTATTGAGCTTGATCTTGTAACCAAAATCAAAACTGTGATAAAGCTTTTGATCCTGTCCAAATTGGATTCATCAAGATTCAAAGGCTTGAGGTATTCATCAATCTCTGCCTCCTCACCTGTTAAAACATCAGAATAAATGCTCTCATAAATTGCAGTGAATATTCTATAGGCTTCCTCCCAGGTTATGATATCATCCTCCTGGTTATTTATATCATTGAAAGCCAAGGCGAATACCTTTTTGATATCCTCCGTGGTAAGCACTGGCCTCATATAGGATAGAAGGACCATCTGGATAACGTGCATCCTTGTGTAGCCCCTCTTTCTGCCCTGAAACGGCTTGGTCAGCACTTCACTTTTTATATAGTTTTGTATAATATTCCCAGTGAATTTTTCACCTGGGAAAGAACTATTTAAAAACTCGATGAGCTCAGATAAAAACAAATCATGCTCAGGCATTGAATCCATTGAAATTGCACTTACTTCACCCTGAACATTTTTTATAATATCAATATCCATCATCTCACCTCCATTTTCCTATATAGTAAAAATTACTATGTATATAATATATTTCATAATGATTCTCAAAATCAATTACTTTGGAAAATAATTATAAGTGGTTTACAAGCATATAGACCTCATTTTTTTTAAGCCCCCTCTCCTTTGCTGCTCTTTTAACTGCATCCATTTTAGAAAGACCTTCATCCATAAGTCCCTTAACATGCTCTTCTATTGTAATTTCAGATAGTTTTTCCTGCTCCTCTTCATGCAGCTTCTCAAGGCTTTTACCCTCAAGGATTATGACATATTCTCCCCTGGGTTCCTTTTCCTTATATATTTCAATAATTTCAGAAATGCTTCCTCTTTCATACTCCTCATAAACCTTTGAAAGCTCCCTTGCAAGAACTATTTTTCTGTCACCCATAACTTCAAGCAACAGCTCAAGAAATTCCCTCAGTCTGTGTGGTGCTTCATAAAGAATTATGGTTTCAGTTTTATCTTTTATTTCATTAAGCTCTTTTCTTCTCTTAGTCCTGTTCTTGTCCAAAAATCCGATGAAGGTGAATCTGTCGGTGGGAAGACCTGAACCTACCAGAGCTGTGATAAATGCTGATGGTCCAGGGATTACACTTACCTGATGTCCATCAGTTATCGCCTTATTAATTAAAACATGTCCTGGATCCGAAATGCCCGGCATACCTGCATCACTTACCAAGGCAACTGTCTTGCCTTCCTTTAGGAGCTCAAGAATTCCTTCACTTCTGAATTCCTCATTATGCATATGGTAGCTTATGGTATTTACCAAGGATCCAATGTGCTTCAAGAGTCTGCCGGTTGTCCTCGTATCCTCACAGGCAATGACATCAGCAGTTGTCAGTACTTCTATTACTCTTTCAGACAGATCCTTTAAATTCCCAATTGGAGTTGGAACAACAATTAATTTACCCATGTCTTGAATCTCCGTAGATTTCTTTAATAGTGTCGGTATATTCCCCATCAGCTTCATATATTTCTATTTGTTTCTCCCACTTTAAGTAGGGCTTCTGATTCTTTTTTCCCTCAATCAGAATGATATTCGGAGCTTTACCTGCATAGGGTGCCACTGCCTGAAGCCTTTTTGGTTCAATCTTATACTTTCTCATAAGAGTCACAATATCCAAAAGTCTTTCAGGTCTGTGGACCAAAACAAGTCTGCCCGTATCAGTTAACAGCATATCTGCAGCCTTTATGACATCCTCCAAGGAAGCCTCAACCTCATGCCTTGCTATGGTCAGTTCATCCAATGACTTGATTATTCCTGAACCTAAAGCCTTATAAGGCGGATTTGCTGTAACTACTGAAAATTTCCCCAAGGATTTTATTAAATCAAGATCCTTGATATCACCTTGAAGAATGGTAACTCTATCTTCAAGCTCATTCATTTTTACGGATCTTACCGCCATTTCAGCATATTTGCTTTGAATTTCCAAACCAAAAATTTTCTTTGCATCCGATTTTCCAGATATAAGAATTGGCACAATGCCTGAGCCAGTACACAGGTCAATTACGGTTTCGTAGCTTTTAACCTCAGAAAAATGGCTCAGCAAAACGGCATCAGTTCCAAACTTGAAGCCTTTTTTCTTCTGTATTATATTAAGACCTTTTAGCTCAAGGTCATCCACTGTTTCATCCTCATTAATAAAAGTTGATTTGTTACCCATAAACAGTTCCTTAAGGTTATAATAAAAATGTATTTGCCTGTACTAATTGATTTTATCATGTATGGGTATTCTAAATCTAAGTAATATGGAGAAATCATGGATTATATTCATAGACTCGACTACAAGATAATACAATTCATAAATACCAGGCTAAGATATAGGATACTGGATTTCTTCATGATTGCCATAACCTATCTTGGCTCTGATGTTTTTGCCATTGGTCTCATATTGGGACTGGTTCTTTTACCTGCTCACTATTTCAGACCTTTTGCATTACAATCTGCCTTCAGCCTTTTTATATCAGCAACCTTGGTTCAAATACTCAAAAGGCTGATAAGAAGGAAAAGACCCTTTGAAGTTATTAAATCCCTAAGGACAATTAAAATAGGAGTGGATCAATATTCCTTTCCATCAGGCCATACAACTGCTGCCTTTGCACTGGCAATGTCAATCAGTATTTTAACCTCAGGTATGCTGTTGTCTGTTGTTTTTATGGCACTGGCGGTATTAGTCGGATTCTCAAGAGTATATCTTGGTGTTCATTATCCATCTGATGTTATTTCAGGTGCATTTATAGGCAGTACAGTGGCTTTAATGGTCCATGCCATGATGATCTAAAAAAAGATATTAAGGAGACGCAATGTTTAAAGATACAGAAGGAGTCATTTTTGATTTGGATGGTACGTTGGTTGACTCCATGTGGATATGGTCCAAAATCGATCTTGATTTTATTAATGAGAGAAACCTGTCAATTACTCCTGAGGAGCTCATGGGCGCTGTTGCGCATTTCTCATTTTTAGAAACAGCTCAATATTTTAAGGACAGGTTCAACCTGCCTGAGACAAAGCATGAAATCGCCCAGATCTGGCTTGGAATGGCCGTAAAGGAATATGGCGAAAACGTAAAGCTCAAAAAAGGAGTCAGGGAGTTTTTAGAGCTTTTAAAGAATAAAGGGATAAAAATGGGAGTGGCAAGCAGCAACTCCAAAGATTTGGTATTAACCTGCCTCAAGGCTAATTATATTGAAGAGTATTTCAATGTTGTTGTAACTACTGACGAGGCTGGAGCATCTTCCAAGTCAGATCCGGACGTTTATTTATATGCTGCCGATAAAATGGGGATAAAGCCAGAGAAATCAGTTGTATTTGAAGATGTTTTGCATGCAATGAAGGGTGCAAAAAAAGCTGGAATGAAAGTTATAGGTATAAGAGATATTCATTCAGGTGTCCCTGAAACTGATATTTTAAACGTTTGCGAACTCTATTTAAATGATTTCACAAGTTTCACCGAAGAATATTTATCAGTCTGATATTCAACAAAAAATATAGAATCTTCATTCAATTTAAACAATATGTTAGAATTCAATTAGAAAACCATGGGGGTAAATTTCATGTATAACAAAGATATGGTAAAACTAGGAACTCAGCGTTCTGTAATCAGAGAATTGTTCGAATGGGGAAATGAAAGAGCAAAAACCGTTGGCCGTGAAAATATACTTGATTTCAGTATGGGAAATCCAAACGTGCCTGCACCGGCAACAGTTCAGGATGCAATACTGGAACTTGTAAACAATGAGAGCCCTGTATTCTACCACTCCTATACCTCATCAGCAGGTCTTGTTTCTGCAAGAAAAGCGATTGCTGATAATCTGAATAAGAGATTTGAAACCAACTTCACAGAGGATAACCTTTATCTTACCTGTGGGGCTGCTGCTTCACTTAATATCACTTTAAAAGCATTAACTGAAAATCCGGACAATGAAGTGATTGCCGTAGCACCATTCTTCCCGGAGTATAGATTCTTCACTGAAGCTCAAGGTGCAAAGTTCGTTGTTTTAGAGGCTGATCTTGAGCACTTCCAAATTGATTTTGAAAAGCTTGAAGCCTTGATAAATGAAAATACCAAGGCAATAATAATCAACACACCAAACAATCCTTCCGGAGTAATCTATTCTGAAGAAACAATACTCAAGCTTGCAAAGCTTTTGACAGAAAAATCTGAGCAGTATGGACATCCAATCTTTATAATCTCTGATGAACCATACAGAGAATTAGTTTATGGAGGAATCGAGGTTCCATTCGTAACTAAATACTATAGAAATACAGTGGTCAATTATTCCTGGTCCAAGTCATTGTCACTTCCAGGCGAAAGAATTGGATATATACTTATTCCTTCAGAGGTTGATGAATTCAAGAACCTTTATGCAGCAGTTGCAGGTGCAGCCCGCATACTCGGCTTCGTTTGTGCACCTTCACTATTCCAAAGAGTAATAGAGAAGTGTGTTGATCAGATGCCTGATGTCACTGTATATGAGACTAACAGAAACCTCCTATACGATAATCTGACGGCCATGGGCTATAAGATGGCAAAGCCTGACGGAGCATTCTACGCTTTCATTGAAGCACCAGACAAGGACTCCAAGCAGTTCAGCGAATATGCAAAGGAAAAGAACATGTTGATAGTACCAGGAGCAGGCTTCGGCACTCCATCCTATGTAAGACTTTCCTACTGTGTAGACACAGAAACTGTAAAGAAGAGCATTAAAATTTTCGAAGAAATAATGAACGAAAAATATAAATAACAATGATTTGACCCGGTCTTCCATCTAATTGGAAACCGGGTCAAACCTTTATCTAAATTATTACTTCATACATTATTCTATTTTGAAAAATACTTGTCTCTTAATTCCTGGATTAATTCGTTATACTTTTCCATCTGCTTTTCCTGAAGAAGTCCGTTCTTAATTGTGTCCTTAACATCCTCAAATGACTGAAGCTCAGCATTTTTTCTGTCATAGACCTTTATCAGATGGTATCCGAACTGAGTCTGTACTGGCTCTGACACCAAGTCAAGATCAATATCAAAAGCAACATTTTCAAATTCAGGGACCATCATACCTCTTCCGAAGTTTCCAAGGTCTCCACCGGCTTCCTTAGAAGGGCATGAAGAGTATTCTCTTGCTGCGTCTTCAAAGGACTTTTCGTTATTGATTATCTGGTTTCTGATCTCATTTGCCTCATCCTCTGAATCAACCAATATATGCATTGCACTTACAGATTCAGGACCGCTGAACTCTGCAGGATTGCTGTTGAACTTTTCCAGAATTTCTTCATCGGATACAGTAACATCTCCCATTATTCTGTTCATAGTCGCGTTGAATCTTATATCCTTCTCTGCCTGCTCCAATTGGGTTCTGTAGAAATCATCATTCTGAACGCCAACTTCCAATCCATATGCATTAACAAGTTCCACATTAACTATCTGATCTAAAAGCTGTGCTCTGCCAAATTCACTTTCAAAGTATGCCCTTCTGTCCGGTGGGAACTTTGCTATTGTACTATCTACTATTTCTTCTGTAATGTCGATACCATTAACTGTTGCCAAAACTTTTTTATTATCTTCCAAAATTATTTCTCCTTAGAAAATTAGTCACATTCTATTTTATCATACAAGTTGCCATATGGCACTTTTACAAAAATATACTACGATGTGGTGTCAATAATCCGTGCATTGGACTAAAATATACATAAAGGAACACATTGAAGGAGGTTTTATAAATGATCAAAGAAGGAATCAAAGCTCCTGACTTCACTTTGCCGGGAACCGGAAACAAGGATTATAAGCTTTCTGATTACAAGGGAAAAACTGTCATCCTATACTTTTACCCTAAGGACAATACCCCTGCTTGAAGCACAGAAGCCAATGGTTTCGGGGAAAACTACAATAATTTAACTGATATTAACGCCGTTGTTCTGGGTGTAAGTAAAAACACTCTGGCATCACATGACAAATTCACAGACAAGCTTAATTTACCCTTTGTCCTTTTATCAGATACTGACGCAAAAGTCAGCAAGAAATATGAGGTATACAAGGAAAAAACACTTTTCGGTAAAATTGGTCTAGGTATCGAAAGAACCACCTTCATCATTGACGAAAATGGGAAAATAGTTAAAATCTACAGAAAACCAAAAGTTAATGGCCATGCTGAAGAGGTCTTAAGCTTTCTTACTGAAAGAAACCAAAAATAAAAAATCAGTAAAAAAAAGTACCATGGAAATCCATCGTACTTTTTTTGGTGGCTTCACTCGGAATCGAACCAAGGACACGAGGATTTTCAATCCTCTGCTCTACCAACTGAGCTATGAAGCCGTATTTAACTAACTTTTTATATATTACAATACCTCGGATATATTAGTCAAACAATTTCTGCAATCATTGCTAAAAACTGAATATTATTTTTCTTTTGATAACATTAATTTAATTTACTTTTCATTTAAAAAATATACAATCAATCTAAAGAATCATTCTAGGAGGAATTAAGATGATCGATATAGAAAAAGTTGACAGAGTAATGGCTTCAACAGGAAAAGGATATGAGGAAGTAAAGCAGGCTCTGATTGAGACTGATGGAGACGTGGAAAAAGCAATAAACAAGCTTCTAAACATTGAGCCCGAGAAAACCACAGGCAAAAAGAGTGATAAAAGCGTAGTTGATGCAATAGTTGACGAGATTAAGAAGATTTGGGAAAAGGGTAATGCATCCACACTTTTAATTGAGAAGAATGGCGAAACAGTTGTAAAACTATCCTTAGCAGTAGGTACAATAGGTTTTGTACTGGCTACAATTCCATCAATCATTGGTCTTGGTGCAGCAATTTTAACTGACTACAAGATCAAGATTATCATGGACAACGGCGACGTAGTCAATGTTAATGACCTTGCCTTAAAGAACAAGGATAAGCAGTAAATCTGAAAAATACGTTTTACACCAAAAGTGAATTTTCACCCCTATAAGCCTGTCATATCAGTCCTTATAGGGGTTTTATCCATTTCTGATTGATGTTGTTCTTCAATAGTAGATAGTAAAAGATTCAGGGCAATCCCGATTGGGACCCTGAATCTTTTATTTTATATTCTGTTGGAGAAGGATAATTTATCCTGGTCACATTCAACTATGAATTTTGAGATATAGCCTCTGAATTCATTTATTGTTGATTTATCCAAGTTTGATAATCTGACGAAAGGAGCTATGCATACTCTTTTTAATATCGGTTTTGTATCTGCCTTTGCTTTGTTAAAATCCCATTTACCTATGTCTTTTAGACTTGTATAAGCAGGAACTTCACTGGAATCATCCTTTATAGTTATATATCCATCGATATACTTAACATCAATTTTCCCAGTGTTATCAGTTTGAATGTTTGATGTTACCACCTTGAAGTGCAAAGGGGCAGTCATCAAAAGTAATACAATAATTGCAATCCAGATGTGTTTTTTTGATTTAACGTCTTTTGCCATTCTTACTTTTCCTTTCTTGTGTTATAAATATATCATTCTATATACAGGATACTTTATAGTTTCAAAATTATGGTAACAGATTGGTTGCATTGGCGAATTTACTGCCACTTAAGAATAAAAAATAATGCTGACTTTGGTTTCACATCAATGTCAGCATTATTTTTAAATTATTTTTTAGATTTAGCAATTAAGCTTAAACCAGAAGGTACTGCCTGAATTACCGGTGCTTTCCACACCATAAGTCCCGCCATGGGCACTGATTATGGTTCTGACTATGGCTAATCCCATCCCAGATCCGGTAACAGCTCTTTTGTGGTTGGATTTTGATTTATAGTATCTCTCCCAGATAAGGTTCTTCTCCTCAGGCTTTATTCCAGGACCGTGATCCGTGACTGAGAAAGAAGCGGTATTGCCTGCCTTTTCAACTGAGACTTTGATTGATTTATCTTCATCTGAGTAATTTACTGCATTAATCAGTAAATTGTAAATAACCTGCTTAATTCTTGGGGCATCTGCATTTACTTTGACTTCACCGCTTGATTCAAAAACTAGGTCATAACCATCTTTTTTGACAAGGGTTGCTACTCTTTCAGTTTCAGTTCTTGCAAGCTCAGCTAAATCAAAGGTAGTTTTATTAAGCTCCTCATGGTTATTGGACATTTTGGAAAAATCCAGTACGTCATTTACAAGGGATGTAAGTCTTCTGGATTCATCGATTATTATCTGGGCATTCTCTTGATTGTTCTCACCCGGGATATCCCTCATTGCCTCAGCATAACCCTCAATCAGTGTCAAAGGTGTTCTTAAGTCATGGGATACATTTGCCATTAATTCTTTTCTGTATGTCTCCATTTTACCCAGTTCATCCTTGGCATAGTTTAAGGTTTCGGATAATTCTTCAACCTCTTTGTAACCCTTGCCTTTAAAGGTGACATCATAGGTTCCTTCTGCAAATTTTACAGCGTCAGTATTAAGCTGTTTTAAAGGGTCAGAGATTTTCTTTGAAATAATCCAAGCCATTAGGATTGATGCAACAACCATGAATCCTGCCAGGTATAAAAATAAGTTCTTTATTGTGTTTACAGTTGCATCAATTGGTCTTAAAGCTGAAATAACAGTTACAAATCTTCCATCAGCTGTATGCTTTAAATGAACCACATAGCCCTTATTAGTTGAAATATCAGTAAGCTCAGCTGTTTTAGTTCCTGAGGTTATAGCCCTTATCAAGGTATCCCTTATGACGGTCAGGTTTCTGTACATCTCAGTGCCGGCAGATCCTGTGGAAAACAGTGTCAGACCTCCATCCTTATCTGCTATTGCAATGCTGACATCATTCGACAGGGATTTGGAATTCATGTACTCCCCGATTTTATCCTCATTCCCAGAGTCGATGTCACGAACTATGACATTTGCTATTTCCTTTGCCTCTCCAGTTCTTACAAACCTATAAAAGTCCTCCATGAATACAATTTGAAGCATCCACAAGACTAAGAGAAGAATCGCAGAAAATATAGAAAGATAAAGTAAAAGCTTCCACCCGATACTTGGTTTGTTAGTCTTACTTTCCATATTAATTTTCAAACCTGTATCCTAAGCCTCTTAAAGTTACAATTTCTGTAGCATATGGACCAAGTGATTTCCTCAATAGTTTGATATGTGTATCT
>JASDTM010000151.1:0-14088 GCA_041891535.1 Clostridiaceae bacterium | reverse complement strand
GTATCTAAAGTCCTGTCATCACCAAAGAAATCAAAGCCCCAAACCTCAGTCAGAATCTTTTCCCTCTCCAGTGCTATTCCTCGGTTTCTCACCAAGTAGAACAGAAGATCATACTCCTTTGGAGATATTTGTACCTCCGTACCATCCACTAGTAATCGCCTTGCTGTAAAATCAACAGTTAAACCGTCCTTAGTAAAGATATCGGATTTGGTAGTTGCTGTTTTACCCACTCTTTTCATTATGGCATCTATTCTCATCATTAATTCCCTGGAAGAAAATGGCTTTACAACATAATCATCTACACCAAGGTCAAAGCCATGGATAATATCGTATTCCTCTCCCCTTGCGGATAGCATTATTACAGGAATCTCAGAAAATTTCCTGATTTCCTTCATTGCAGTAAATCCATCCATTTCAGGCATCATGACATCCATAATAATTAGGTCAAAATCCCCGTTTTTCACTGATGTAACAGCTTCTGCACCATCCTGGGCTTCTGATACCCTGTGGCCTGAAAATTCAGCATATTTTCTTATCAAGGATCTTATTTTATCCTCATCATCAACCACTAATATGTTAAACATGGTTAAATCCTTTCAAAAGTCATATCACAATGTGTATGACAAATTTTATCCGATATATTTAAGTATATAGTTTAGGGAATGCTTTTGCATTCCCTGTTGCTTATAATTTATGTCTGTTTAGTAGGTTCTAATTACAATTTACCTTGTTATAGGAGTCTTGATGAATAAAACTATCTTTTATTAATTTAAGGAGACCAATGTGGTCTCCTTAAATTAAAGAGAGGAGAAAAGAAGAAACTTCTATGCAATCAAATCTGCACCCAACTTACGATTCGATTGCAGGAATTATTGTTCCTTACTTATTATGATATAGGCCTTTTATGTTCGTAAGTTGTTTTGTTTGTGATTGTTATGTGAATTTTATATCCTTGGTCTTATTACCCTGCTTTTCTTTAACGGTACTCCTGCTTTTAGTTTGGAGATAACAAGCTTATAGAAAATCAGTACTCCGGTAATACCCTTAAATACTGTACTTATACTGATTGCCCACCAAATTCCGGATATACCGAGGGAAGTGTTCATCAGTATCAATGCAGCAGGAATCCTTAAAGATTGGAATATGATATTGTAGGTGGCTGGTATAGTAGTTAAACCAACTCCACTGAATGCGCCATTTGTTGATATTTCAAGTGATTGGAAAAACTGGGATATCCCTAAAATCACAAGGTATGTAACACCCATTTGTACAACATATTCTGGTTCCCTTATAAATATTGAGAAAAGCTGCTTTGGAAACAGCATCAAAAGTCCTGTGGCAAATAACCCGATACTTCCCACAACTGCCATCCCAGTGTAATAGCCCTTAATTACCCTGTCATTTTTCCCTGCTCCATAGTTTTGTCCTGTGAAAGCTGATAAAGCTGAAGAGAAGCCTGAGGCAGTCATCCATGACACTGACTCTATCTGTCCTCCAACCCTTTGTACGGAAACAGCTTCAATTCCTGCCGAGGATACAACCCTACCGATTATTATCGAGATGGAGGTAAAAATAAAATTCTGAAATGCCATTGGTCCACCAATTCTCAGTATTGATCTTAATGGAATCATGTTAACTGGTGAGAAAATATTTATTTTCAAATATTTGTCTTTTCTTACCCTCAAATAAATGAACAGGATGGTGAATGTGGTCATTTGAGCCAGGATAGTTCCCATAACTGAACCAATTACTCCAAATCCTTTGAAACCAAAGCCTCCATAAATAAGAAAATAACTGGAGAGTATTTTAACAGTAACACCAGAAATATTCCCAACGAATGGTATGCCTGAATATCCACCTGCATTGAAAATTCCTTCCAACACATAATTAGTGAACATCAAAGGGAAGGTAAATACAAGTATTGAAAGATACCTTAAGCTGATATCCACAACCTCAGGATCATTTAAATTGAAAAACCCGATAAATTGTTTTTTAATTATAAATCCGAATAAGGAATATGCTATTGCAAGCATCAGTGCAAGCTGGATTGCAGTGGTTGCATATCTTCTTGCGCTTTCCTCGTCCTGCCTGCCAAGGCTTTGGGATACATGTACTTCTGCTCCGACACGGCTTAAGGTCATGAGGGATTGTGACAGCATGGCAAAAAATCCGGCAGTTCCCACGGCTGCTGCTGACTTAAACCCCAGGTTACCTACAAACTTCATGTCAAACAGGTTATACGCCATTTGTATGAATGAGGATCCCATTATTGGAATTGCCAGCTTTGTCAATTTAGTTACGATACTACCTTCAGTTAAGTCCAGCTTTCTTTCGAGCATTATTTGTTACCTTTTTTCTTTCTTTAATTTCCCATAAATCCCGGATTTTTTCGCCTGATCTCTTTCAAGCTCCTCAGGAGATTTTTTCTTGTTCATTTCATCTATTCTCTTTTGAGCTACCTCAGTTGAGGCAACTGTTCTTATCATGGATTTTATATCCTCTGCTTTTTTGAATCTCATTGCTGACCAATCATCATCCACAGAGAAAAGACTCACCGGTTCATATCCAAACTCACCAAGCATAGGCCATAATATATCCCTTGAAATATCTGACTTATATTTTTTTGAGGACTTCTTCGGATAGGTAAGATATACCCTTCCTTCTTCATGGAGAGCATCCAGAGCAATCTTTTTATACTTTTCAACATCAGTCAGGTTATATAGAAATACCATGACGAACTTGAATTTATTTTTATCCTTTTTATCATCAAAATCTTCCTTTGGAGCTTCTCCAAATAATGAAAATGCCTCACTCTTGAAGCTCTCTGGGGCATTCAGTATCAAAACCGGCACTTCACCTTTATACCCGAGTTTTTTTAACACCTTTTCCATAAATCTCAACTCCTTGTTAAATGGACTAATTTATACTATCTTAAGAGTCCAGTCCTCACAGTTCCATACATCCGTGACAAGTTGACTGTAGAACTCATTTTCATGGCTTACACATAGGATTGAGCCTTTATACTCCTTAAGTGCCCTAAGCAATTCATCCTTGGCATCCTGATCCAGATGGTTTGTAGGCTCATCCAATATAAGTACATTACTTTCCTTGTTCATTACTTTGGCGAGCCTCAGCTTAGCCTTCTCTCCACCTGATAATACACAGACCTTGCTTTCTATCTGCCTTGTAGTCAGTCCGCATTTTGCCAGTGCGCTTCTGACCTCATATTGGTTATATGAGGGGAATTCCTTCCAAAAATCTTCGATACAGGTATCGTATATTGTCTCTTTTATTTCCTGCTCAAAATAGCCTATCTGGACAAACTCGCCTATTTCAACTTCTCCCTTTAAAGGTTGTATTAATCCCAAAAGACTTTTCAACAATGTTGTTTTACCAAGGCCGTTTGCCCCGGTTAAAGCAATCTTTTGTGCTCTCTCCATTGTCAGATTCAAAGTCCTTGTCAAAGGTTCATCGTAGCCTATAACCAGGTCATTTGTCTGGAAAATAACTCTGCTTGGAGCCCTGGCAGTTAAAAAATTAAACTCCGGCTTTGGTTTATCCTTTACCAGTTCAATTCTTTCCATTTTATCAAGCTTCTTCTGTCTTGATTTTGCCATGTTTGAGGTTGCAACCCTTGCTTTGTTTCTCGCAACGAAATCCTCAAGTCTTGCAATTTCCTGCTGCTGACGGGTAAAGGCATCTTCCATCTGCTTTTTCTTAGCATCATAAACTGCCATGAATGAATTATAATCCCCCACATATCGTGTCAGAAGCCTGTTTTCAACATGATAAATTATATTAATAACCTCATTCAGAAAAGGAATGTCATGGGAAATTACTATAAATGCATTTTCATAGGCATTAAGATATCCCTTTAGCCAGGTTATATGCTCCTCATCAAGATAGTTGGTGGGCTCATCCAAAAGAAGTATTTCCGGGGTTTCAAGAAGCAGCTTTGCTAAAAGAACCTTGGTTCTTTGTCCTCCCGATAGATCCGAAACATCAGTATCCAGCCCTGAATCCTTAAGACCAAGGCCTGCTGCCACCTCTTCAACTTTAGAATCAATATTGTAGAAACCACTATGGTCTATGATATCCTGCAAGGTCCCCATTTCATCCATGAGCTTTTCCAGCTCCTCCGGGGTTGCAGTTCCCATTTTATCTCCGATATTTATTATCTCTTCTTCCATTTCATAAAGGTAGGCAAAAGCACTTTGCAGTACGTCTCTAATGGTATCTCCTTTTTTAAGCACAGCATGCTGGTCCAAGTAACCAACTCTGACCTTGGAGTTCCAAATAACCTCACCTTCATCAGGCATCAGCTTCCCTGTAATAATATTCATGAAGGTGGATTTACCCTCGCCATTAGCCCCTAAAAGGCCAACGTGCTCTCCCTTTAAGAGTCTGAAGTTGACATCTTCGAAAATAGCTCTGTCTCCGAAGCCGTGGCTTAGGTCTTTAACTTGTAATATACTCATAAAAATTTCCTTTTATTTAAATTATGTTCAATGTCCCATGACAGATGATAAATATTTTTAATATTATAAATCAAGTGTATTACTTAATTTCTAACCGACATACTTGCCGTAATCCTCTTCCATAAGCCTTAAGAGCTTCTCCATGGCAAATCTTACAACTCTTCTTCTTAGCATATTCCTTCTGCCTAAGAACTCATTCTTATATACATAGGTTCTACCTTTGTAATATATGCCAACATATGTCAGCCCAACCGGCTTATCAGTGCCGTCAGAGGATGGACCCGCAATTCCTGTAGTTGATATTGCAATATCCGTACCACTCTTAGCCTGACAGCCCACTGCCATTTGAAGTGCAACCTCTTCTGATACAGCTCCATATTTTGCCAGCGTATATTCTGAAACCCCAAGATCTCTTTCCTTAGCCTCATTTGAGTAAGTTACATAGCCCTCCATAAATGACTGGGATATGCCTTCCTCACAATTGATTATTGTAGAGGCAAGAAGACCTCCTGTAAGGGATTCAGCTGTTGAAATGGTCAATTTATGCTTAAGTAACAGTAATGGGACTATTTCTTCCAGTGTCTGCTCTCCAAAGGCATAGAACTTGTCCGGCATCCTTCTGATAATTTCATCTGCAACAGGTTTAATTATCTCATGACACTCACGTTCTGATTTACCCATGGCAGTTATTCTTAAAATACATTCCCCATCCTTGGCATATGGTGCAACAGACGGATTTGCCTTTTCTGTAAGGTCCTTCACATTCAAAGCAAGCTCCCACTCACCAATTCCAGTGAACCTCAGAATTTCTGACTTTATTGTCTGCCCAGAAAGCTTCTCAATAAAAGGTCTTACCTTGTTTTTAAACATGGGCTCCATTTCTTTTGGAGGTCCCGGAAGTACAATGATATACCTGCCGTTTCCATCTCCCATGATGGCTCCTGGAGCAGTCCCATTAGGGTTGTCCAGTACTATTGCATCTGCAGGAAACATGGCCTGTTTCTCATTTCCCCCATGCATTGCCCTGTTGTTATTATGGAAAAAGCACTTGATTTCCTTTAGGCTTTCTTCATGTACAACCAATTCTTTTCCAAGAACCTTGGCTGCAACTTCCTTAGTTATATCATCACCAGTTGGCCCAAGTCCCCCAGTTGTTATAACTATTTCACAGCTTCTCAATGCCCTTTCAAAAGCCTTGGCAAGTCTTTCCTCATTGTCTCCGACACTTGTGTGTCTGTATATTCCAACACCGAGTTCAGCCAGTTCCTTGGATAAAAACCATGTATTTGTATTTAGTATGTCCCCTAAAAGTATTTCTGTACCTACCGTTAATATTTCCGCTTTCATTGTTTCTCCTTAAATCTCCATATGGGATGTATCACCAGTGGAAATAATTTTATTTCCACCTTTATTTATTTCAACCCTTGTTATACTTGTCTGCTTCATTACAGGTTCTTTTAAAAACTTCTTGAAATCTTCGCCGGTGATAATGTGCATCAAAGCCTTAACAGTCATACCATGAGTAACAACAAGTGCCTTTTCAAAACCCTTGGTATTGATGATTTCTTCATAAGCCCTTCTGACTCTTTCAATGAATTCATTGAAGTTTTCGCCTTTTTCACTGACGTACATTTCCGGTTCATTCCAATATTGATGGACCCTTTCCGGTTCATCTCTTTTCAGCTCATCAAGGCTTATTCCTTCCCATTCTCCAAGGTTCATCTCCTTAAGATCATCAAGTACAACTATTGGTATTTTTTTGTCTCCAACAGCTATTTTCGTAGTTTCCCTTGCTCTTTTCAAAGGCGAAGTAAAAACAATATCTATGTTATTCTCATCAATTACTTTAGACAGGTTTTCAGCCATTTTCTTTCCCTTTTCGGTAAGCTCTGAATTTCCCCATCCCTGAAACCTTTTCTCCAGGTTCCACATGGTTTCTCCATGTCTGGTTATAAATAACTCCATAAAAGTATCTCCTTGTCTTTATAAATAAGCCTGTCCTTAAATACTAAATATTAAGTGTTAAATTCTCTTGGTGCAGTATGTTATTTATTATTAATCCCGGTTTTTCACCTTTATTACATTCATTCAATTTCAATAACATCTACCCTATTTTTTACCATTATTATTATAACCTAAAGGAAGGGATAGTGAATGAAAACTGCTTTTATTTACAATAATTATCCACCTTGAGCACCGACCTTAAAAAACAAAAAAAAATAAGGACCTGTGTTTCCACAGGTCCGGGAGCGGGGTAGGTAGATCTATTATTTAACGTCGTAATCGTAATAAATATTTCCATCCTTAAGTTTTTGGTTATAGTCCTTTAAGAGATTGACCGCAACACCACTTAAAGCTATCAATGCAATCATATTTGGGATTACCATGAGTCCGTTGAAGGTGTCGGCCAGATTCCAAACCAGGTCAACCTCCTGCATTGAGCCTATGACTATGAAAGCACATACCAGTATTCTATATGGTAATAAGCCTTTTTTTCCGAACAGGTATTTAATATTGGATTCACCGAAATAATACCAGCCTACAACAGTTGTGAATGCAAAGAAGGTCAGACATACTGCAAGGAAGATTTCTCCTCCTCTTCCAAAGGCTATTGTAAATGCCTCCTGCGTTACGGTAACTCCCTTTAATGTAGGATCCATATAGGACTTGGTTACAAGTATTGCAAAGGCTGTTGCTGAACAAACCAATACTGTATCTATAAATACACCAACCATTGCTGTAAGTCCCTGCTCTGAAGGATGATCTACATTTGCTACTGCATGGGCATGTGGTGTGGAACCCATACCTGCTTCATTGGAGAATAATCCTCTTGCTATTCCTTTTTGCATGGCCTGTTTGATTGTTGCTCCTAATATACCACCCATTACTGCATTTCCAGAAAAGGCTGATTTAAATATCAGGGAGAATACAGGAATAATCTGATTTCTGAATATTACTAAAATTACTATGGATGCAAGTATATAAATAACTGCCATGACAGGAACCACCAATTCCGCAAAGCTGGCAATTCTTTTCATACCACCGATGAAAATCAAAGCTGCTGCTATTGCAACTGCAATGCCCACTGCAACATATGGTATGCCAAAAGCTCTGTTAACTGCTCCTGCTATGGAGTTGGACTGAACCATATTTCCAATGAATCCAAGGGCGATAATAATGGTTACAGAGAAAAATGCTGCAAGTCCTTTTGATCCTAAGCCCTTTGAAATATAGTAGGCAGGACCTCCCACCAGGTCTCCGTCCTTACGCTCACGATATTTTTGAGCAAGAACAGCTTCAACAAAAATTGTTGACATACCGAGGAAGGCTGAAACCCACATCCAGAAAATTGCACCGGGACCACCACTTAAAATTGCAGTGGCAACTCCAGCTACGTTTCCTGTACCAACCTGCGCTGCAACTGCTGTTGCAAGGGCTTGGAAGGATGACATGGAACCTTCTTCCTTTGCTTTTTTCTCCTTGCTGAACATCGGTCCAAAGACATGCTTGAACGCTTTGCCCATTTTGGTTATTTGTGGAAACCCTAGTCTGAATGATAAAAATAAACCCATACCTATAAGTCCGTACATAAGGAAATAGTCCCACAAATAATGATTAACTAATTGAATGACCTCTAACATTGAAACACCACCTTATTGTTATTATATTAACATTATAGCCCAGTATGGCACCTTATCTGTTCAACAATTTGTCTTGTTCCTGATTATTAGTATTATGCTAAAACTAATATAATTGGCTGATTCTTATAAAATTATACAATTATACATTGTTGTATATTTTTTAACATATATATTCATCCAATTTCACTTAATAAGGCTAATATAAATAGGAATCTCTAAATTAAGATTAAATCCCAATAATACTAAAAAGGTACCGCATTGCGGTACCTTTGAGTTTTTATTTACTTATAATACAGATTTATTGGATATATGAAAATCTTGTATTCTACTGGTGCTTCTTGCTTTCAACAATTGCTAAAGCTACAGCCCCTATTACACCTGTATCCTGTAAAAGTCCTGAAGGAACTATTTTTACCTTGTCCACCATGAAGCTGAAGGCTCTCTTCCTTGCCGATTCCCTTACCTTTTCAAACATCATGTCTCCGATTCTTGTGACACCGCCGCCTATTGCAATGACATCCGGGTCAAAGATCAAAATAAGGTTTGCTATGCCAATACCTAAGGATTCAAAGGCATCATCCAATATTTTAATGGATACCTTGTCTCCCTTTAAGTATTCATCATAAATTTCCTTGGCAGAGATATCTGTATATTTTGACAGTGTAGTCTCTTTTCCCTCTGCAATGGCTTCAAGCGCTCTTTTTGAAATTGAAAACCCTGAGGTAAGTGATTCTAAGTCACCATAATTACCGCAGTTACATCTGTGCTTGGAATGAGGGTCAATTGTGATATGTCCTATTTCCATGGCATTTGATGAGGATCCATTATAAGGGGCACCATTTAAAACAGCTCCACCACCTACTCCTGTGGATACTGTCATATATAGCACATTCTTGAAGCCTCTTCCTGCACCAAACATCCACTCACCTATTGCAGCTACATTACCATCATTTTCAAGATAGGCCGGTATCCCGAATTTATTGAAAAGCGGTTTGGTTAAGCTGTAATCACGGAAAGGCAGGTTTGGAGTTGTTATTATCTTACCCTCACTTGAATCAACCGGACCCGGCGTACCAATACCGATGGATGCAATATCTGAGGCTTCCAACCCTGCGGTCTTAAGAACAGAGCTTACAGTGTCTATTATCTTATCCATAACATATGCTTCGCCTTTATTAGCTTCTGTGGGAACAGTCAGCTTCTCAACCAGCTTGCCTTCAAAATCAGCTATGGCAGTAGTTATTTTAGTACCGCCAAGATCAATTCCTATGACATATTTCTTCATAAAATCTTCCTTTTGTATAATCTTTTATACCAATATTATCTATGTGAAATTATATCACAGGATACATGGTAAAAGGGTGAGAACAGGTTATCTGCCCCACCCTTTAGGATTAATTTTAAAAATTAATTGTTCTTTTCTTCTTTCAGCTTTTTAGCCTTTTCTACAATCTTTGGAACCTCAGTTGAAGGAACCTCCTCGTATCTTACAAATTCAAAGCTGAATTCTCCCCTTGCCTGGGTCATGGATCTTAAGTCTGAAGCATACTTACTGATTTCAGCCATTGGAACCTCTGCGATTACCTTCTGAACATCATCCTCAGTATCCATTCCTAAAACTCTGCCCCTCTTCTTGTTGATATCACCAATGACATCACCCATGTACTCATCAGGTACCTTAACCTCGAGCTTCATGATAGGCTCAAGTATAATTGGCTGTGCCTTTTCCAAGCCTGCTTTAAATGCCATAGATGCTGCTATTTTAAATGCCATTTCTGATGAGTCAACTGCATGGTAGGATCCGTCATGAAGTGTTGCACGAAGCTTAATAACAGGGAATCCTGCCAATACTCCTTCATGGATAGCTTCTCTTAAGCCCTTTTCAACGGCTGGTATGTAGTTTCTTGGAACAACACCACCGACAACCTTATCAACAAATTCTAATTCATCCAAATCATCAGGACGTCTTTCAAACAGTATTTTGACATCTCCATACTGACCGTGTCCACCGGACTGCTTCTTATGTTTACCTTGAACATCAGCAGAACCCTTTATTGTTTCTCTGTATGGGATTCTTGGTTCTGACAATAATACATCAGCACCGAACTTGTTTTTAAGCTTGCTTGCCAAAACTTCAAGGTGAGTCTCACCCTGTCCTGACATTATTATTTCAGCTGATTCCGGATCTCTGCTTACATTGAATGTAGGATCTTCATCCTGAAGTCTTGTAAGACCTGTGGAGATTTTATCCTCATCACCCTTACTCTTTGGAAGTACAGTCAAGCTCATTACCGGTGCCGGGAAGTTGATTGCATCATACTTTACCTTAAAAGCCGGATCACAGAGTGTATCTCCTGTCCTTGTATACTGAAGCTTTGAAACAGCTCCGATATCTCCTGCAATGACTCTGTCTGTAGGAGTCTGGTTTTTTCCTCTTAAGAAGAAGTAGTTGGAAAGCTTCTCGTTTTTATCACTGTTTGGATTATATACATTAAGTTCACCCTTTGCTTCACCTGTGATTACTCTGAAGAGTGAAATCTTTCCTACGAATGGGTCTGCAACCGTCTTGAATACTATTGCTGAGAATGGTTTATCAGGAGTCAGATTAACAAAAATCTGCTCATTTGTATTCAAATCGATGGCTTTTTGAGGAATGGCAAATTCCGGTGAAGGGAATGCTTCAATGATATCTTCAAGAAGCGTGGTCATTCCTTTTCTTTCCTGTGCTGATCCGCACATTACAGGGGCTATATCACCGGCAACGCTGCCGTGAATCAGTGCATTATAAACTTCATCATCTGTTAAATGCTCACCTGCAAGATATTTTTCCAACAGTGCTTCATCAGTTTGCGCCACTGATTCTAACACCATTTCTCTGCATTCCTCTACCTTATCAAGGTATTCTTCAGGAATTGCCTGTTCTACCATCTGTCCAGTGGCAGGATCATGAATTCTTGCTCTTTGAGAAATTACGTTGATAACGCCCCTGAAGCTGTCTTCTTTACCAACTGGATACTGAACCGGAACTACAGCCAAACCGAATTTTTCTTTTAATGCTGCAAGAACCTTATCAAAATCTGCATGCTCTCTGTCCATCTTGTTGATGTAGAATGCCCTTGGCAGATGTATTTTTTGTGCATACTTCCATGCTTTTTCAGTACCGACTTCTATGCCGGATGTAGCAGACATAACTATCATAGCCATATCCACAGCTCTCATACCCTGAATGGTCTCTCCCACAAAATCAAAATATCCAGGTAGGTCTACCAGGTTTATTTTGTACCCGTTGTAAAATACCGGCGCCACAGAGGCCTGGAGAGATATTTGTCTTTTCTTCTCTTCCGGATCAAAGTCAGAAACTGTATTTCCGTCTTCTATTCTTCCTCTCCTGTCAATTGCTCCTGAAAAATTCAGTAAAGCCTCTGTCAGTGTAGTTTTTCCGGAGCCACTGTGGCCTATAATGCCCACGTTTCTTAACCTGCTGATGTTGTATTCAGCATCATTCATAACTATTTCCTCCTGTAGAAGTTTTTTTCGTCAAAAAAGAATAACTCTCTGATATTTAAGAGCATTCATCATTAGTAAGATTATAAATCACAAGTCATAGGTTTGTAAACGATTATTGAAATAAGAGTGGTATCAAGCCTTCTACTGCCCTTAAAAACTTCAAAAATTTTATGTTAGAATAAGATAAAGGACGGATTAATTATGGTAATAAAAAACGAAGAAGATATACAGGGCATCATGAGTGCAGGGCGTGTCGTGGCCTTGGCAAGAGATGAAATGGCAAAGTCAGTCAGGCCTGGAATAACAACAAAGGAACTTGATGACATTTGTGGTAAAATCCTAAAAGAGCATGGAGCTATTTCAGCCCCAAAGTCAGAATATAACTTTCCAGGGGAAAGCTGCATCAGTATCAATGAGGTATGTGCCCATGGAATTCCAGGGGATTATGTCATAAAAGAGCATGACTCTGTGAATATAGATGTTTCAGCATCACTTAACGGATATTTTGCAGATACAGGAATGACAGTTATTTGTGGAAAAGCAGATTTAATCCAGGAGGATATGCTAAGAGTTTCCAAGGAAGCTTTATATGATGCCATAAATGCTGCAATACCAGGTAAATCCACAGCAACTATAGGAAAGGCAATTTTCAAAAGAGCCCTTCTTAATGGATATACAGTCCTCAGAAATCTTACAGGTCATGGTATTGGAAGATCCCTCCATGAGGACCCCCATTATATTTTCAATTATGGAGAACGTCATGGTTCAAGCCTTATTAAAGAAGGCCAGGTCATGGCCCTTGAAACCTTCATTTCAAATGGCGATGAATGGGTTGAGGATCCCATAGATGGTGAATGGGAGCTTATAACAGAAAATAAAAGTCAGATTATCCAGTTTGAACATACAATTATTGCAATGAAAAAAGGAAATATTATAGCTACCGCATCAGAGTACTTCAGATAGTTTAAAATTCGAGAATTTGGAGAGTGTTATTATGAAAAAGACAGAACGGGTAACGAAACCAGTATATCAACAAATAGCTATTGATATAGCATCGAGGATAGCAAACGGAGAATTCCCTGCAGGAAAGAGAATTTCAGGAAGATCTACTCTTGCAGGACAATATAATGTTTCTCCTGAAACTATAAGAAGAGCAGTATCTCTCCTTGAGGATATGAAAATTGTTGTGGTTTCCCATGGCTCAGGTATAGTAGTCGAATCTGTCGACAGCTCCATGGACTTCATAAATCAATTTAAAAATGTTGATTCCATTGCCAGCATCCGCTCACAGGTTGCAGATATTCTGCTACAAAGAGAACAGCTTGACCAGAAGCTGAAGGAATCCATAGACAGGGTATTAGATTATACTGTAAGGTTTAAAACAAGCAACCCATTTGCTCCTCTTGAAGTCGAAATCCCTGAGGATTGCCACCTGATAGACAAAGCAATTGGCGAGGTTAACTTCTGGCAGAACACTGGTGCCACAATAATTGCAGTAAAAAGAGAAGATGAACTAATACTGTCCCCTGGCCCGTACATGGGTTTCCAAGCCGGAGACATTTTCGTCATGGTTGGAGATGAAGAAGCCTATGACAGAGTAAGGCATTACATTTACGACAAGAAGAAAAAAACAAAGTAATAATTTATATTATAAGCAGAAATAAAATAATCTATAAAGAAAACCTGATTAGAGACCAACATAAATACTGTCTGGTTCCCTATATCAGGTTTTAATTTCAATATTTTAATGTTCTGATTTAAGATCTTCTTTAAGCTCTACTTTCTTTTGTTCAAGCTCTACCTTTGCAACCTCAAGCTTAACATCATTAAGCTGTGCTTTTTTATCCTCATGGGTGGTTTTAATTTCCCAATGGATAACGAAGGTAAGCATAACTCTAAGTACTACTATGGCACCAAGAATAAGCAGTTCTTCAGGTGTTTTGACTATGATTGACTTTAAAATCTCAGCACCCATCTTGAATTCAAGTGCCAGTGCCAAGGACTGTGCCAATCCCAGCTTAAGATCTTCATCCTCAACATCAAATTTCGTTTTGATGAAAATAAACAAACTCTTCAAACTTCCGAAGGCGATTATAAATACACCGACCAATTCAAGTAAAGTAACAAGAATAGGTACTAAATAATGCAGAAGTTCATCTAAAATAATTCCAACGCTCATTTTCTATATACCCCCTAATACGACTCACTATATCAATTTACCATATATTCAGCACTATTAAAAGTTTTAAATGGAATCGTAGACAAATTTTTGCACCTCATAACTCCATCCAAAATAAAAGAGCCTGTACGTCGTACAGACTCTCGTGGCTCCGCGAAGAGGGCTCGAACCTCCAACCTATCGGTTAACAGCCGAGTGCTCCACCATTGAGCTATCGCGGAATATTAAAACCGGCATCAACCTGCTTTCCCACACAGCTTCCCATGCAGTATCATCGGCACTG
>JASDTM010000150.1:0-1674 GCA_041891535.1 Clostridiaceae bacterium | reverse complement strand
CCTGAAATGAGCGCATATGAAGTAACAGATCAGCTGATTGAAGCAATGGACCAGGACTATGACATGATTATCTTAAATTATGCAAACTGCGACATGGTAGGTCATACAGGTGTTTTATCAGCTGCAATCAAGGCTGTTGAAACCGTGGATACCAATATGAAGAGGGTCATAGACAAAGTTTTGGAAAAGGGTGGATCAGTATTTGTAACAGCAGACCATGGAAACTGTGAACAGGAAATTGACTACACAACTGGTGAACCTTTCACCTCTCACACTACAAACCCAGTTCCATTGATCTATATAACAAATGAACCTAAAAAGATTTTAAACCCTGGAGTTTTATCAGACTTAGCTCCAACAATTCTTGAAGAAATGGGCTTGAGTAAACCGCAAGAAATGACTGCCCATTCCTTGTTAAGTGAATTGGTTGAGTTCAAGTAGAAAATTTAAGGTATTAGAACAATCCAAGAGTACTGCTTTTGGAAAATATAGCAAATAAACAGAATAAACCGTAAGGAAGGAAAAGAATTTATGAAACAGTATGTAGAAATAGTAGACATTTACGCAAGACAAATCCTTGACTCAAGAGCATTCCCAACAGTTGAGGTAGAGGTCACACTAGAGGATGGAACAGTTGGAAGAGCGGCTGTACCTTCAGGAGCTTCAACGGGTATGTTTGAAGCAGTTGAATTAAGAGACGGAGACAAGGATTACTATAACGGAAAGAGTGTTTTAAATGCAGTTGACAATGTTAATGATATTATTTCAACTGAATTAATCGGATTGAATGTTTTGGATCAGGTTTTGATTGATAACATCATGATTGAACTTGATGGTACTGAGAACAAGGGAAGACTTGGAGCAAATGCCATACTTGGAGTTTCACTTGCATGTGCTAAGGCAGCTGCAGGATACCTTGGATTGTCACTTTATGAGTATGTGGGCGGAGTTAACGCAAAAACACTGCCGGTTCCTATGATGAACATCATGAATGGCGGAGCTCATGCTGACAACAACATAGATTTCCAGGAATATATGATCATGCCAGTTGGTGCTGAATCCTTCGAGGAAGCTCTTCAGATGTCAGCAGAGATTTATCACTCACTTAAGGGTGTATTAAAGTCAATGAAGCTGGCTACAGGTGTTGGTGATGAAGGTGGTTTTGCCCCTGACTTAAAGAACAATGAAGAAGCCTTGATAGTTATCATGGATGCCATAAGAAAAGCAGGCTATGAGCCGGGGGAGGATGTTATGCTTGCCATGGACCCAGCTGCATCAGAATTCTACAAGGATGGTAAATATGTCCTTGCAGGTGAAGGCAGAGAGCTTACTTCTGAGGAAATGGTAGATTATTGGGAAAATCTGGTAAACAAATATCCTATAATTTCCATCGAAGATGGTATGAACGAAGAGGACTGGGAAGGCTGGAAGCTTTTAACAGACAGAATTGGTAAAAAGGTTCAGTTGGTTGGAGACGATCTGTTCGTAACAAATGTTACCAGACTTAAGAAGGGTATCGACCTTGGTGTTGCAAATGCCATTTTGATTAAATTAAATCAGATTGGTACTTTGACAGAAACTCTTGATGCAATTCAAATGGCTAACCGTGCAGGTTATACCGCAGTTATTTCACACAGATCTGGAGAAACAGAAGATACTACTATCGCTGACTTG
>JASDTM010000149.1:7013-9891 GCA_041891535.1 Clostridiaceae bacterium | reverse complement strand
GTATCGGAACAGCTGCCATCTGCCGTAGCTCTTGGGGTACTTGTAGGAGGAGAGGGTAAGGTGCTTCAATCAGGTGGATTTTTAATCCAAATGATGCCAGGTCATTCTGAAGAACTGGCAGATAAACTGTCAGAAATTATAGAAAAACTACCCCCAATTACCACACTTTTAAATGAATACAATGATTTAACCGAAATTTTAAAAAATATTTTTTCTGATTTCGATTTGAAGATAAATGAAATACTTGCGACTGACTATCATTGTGACTGTTCCAGAGAAAAAGTCGAAAAAGCATTGTTATCCATAGGTTTAACGGATTTGACCGAATTATATGAAGATAATAAAACAGAAACTTTGACATGCCATTTTTGCAATAAAAAATATGATTTTTCCCATGAAAATATTGGGAAATTGATTGAAGAAGCAAAGCAATAGCGTAATTGTAACCAAATCGTCATCCAAATACTTATGGGATGGATATAATAAATATATATTATTCCCAGGGGGCAGATGATGAACAGATCAGACGTTATAAGACACGTAGCAGAAGCAAACGGCATTACAAAAAAGAAAGCAGAAGAGATTGTTATTTTGATAAACGATCTTATGAAAGAGACTTTGATTTCCGGAGAAAAGGTGCAAATCACTGGATTCGGAACATTTGAGATAAAATCAATGGCTCCAAGAATAGGCAGAAACCCTAAAACCAATGAAGAAGTCAAAATTGACGCTTTCAAAAAGCCAGTATTCAGACCATCCATAGACCTAAAGGATATGGTCAATAAAAATTAAAGGAAGATTATTCTTCCTTTTTTTATTGACCATTTATCCGCCAAAATATTTAGAGCCATTTATTCTTATTGAACTAAAACAGTTAAATATCATGGATGTTACTTAATCCTGGATAATAGTAATACCGCCCCTGTCGTACAATGGACCTGAAGAAAGTGGGAATAGGGTGACATCCCCAATTTCAGCTTTCATAAACTCAATTATTCTATCAAAATCTTTAAGGTTATTTGGATCACCAAAGGAAACAAGAAAGTTAACATTTTCTTGTTTTATTATTCTCATGGAACCACCTATGAAGCCATTTCCCATACCATCCAATACTATCCCTTCCGGATCTGTATACAATGTATTTTTATTGTTATTAGTCAGTGTTTTAAATATTCCTTTATCTGAGGTAATGAATGCATTTTTTCCTACTGACAGAGTACTGCATGCAGTATAGCCTTGTTTGACATGGATGCAGTTCAGGTTTTTACTTTTTATGTATGAAAGAAGTTCCGGTGCAGTTCTTTTAAGATCGTGAATAAATACATCAAATGTAGATAAACAGTTTAATCCGATATCGGATGGATATTGTGGTTTTATTTCATAATTTGTGACTATGACATTTTTATTTGAGTTTCTTTTGAGTTCTTTTAAAAGTCTTTCTGAAATGTTTTTATGAACAAATACAGTGTCATCAATAACATGGATCTGCATATCTGGATGCCCGTCAATGGGGGATAGTGCGGTAACCTTATCCGATTTAAATACAGGTCCAAACCTTTCAAGTTTTAGTATTTCGTTTTGAGGAGTTTTATAATCAACTATAAGAATCATATTTCACCGTAATCATTGTATTTTTAGAAATTGCCGTTTTGTAATTTTATTATTAAGTATTTCATAGGTCACTTGACCAATCAATTGACAATAACTATAATCAGTCTTATAGTAACATTTAAAGCTAAATATTTAAAAGATATTGAGAAGGAAAGTAATATTTTATATTCATCTAAGAGAGGCGTGTAAGGTGTGAGACGCTGTTGAATGATTATATGAAGACCACCTTTGAATCTCGGTGAAGAATTCAGTATTTGCCGACGCACCAAAGCGTTATTAAATTAAGTGAGACAAAGTTTTTGTCTAATTAAGGTGGAACCGCGGTTATAATCGTCCCTAATATTGTTTAGGAACGGTTTTTTTATTTTAAAAAGAACTCATGGAGGTATTAATATGTATAAAGTAACATTGAAAGATGGATCGATCATCGAGGTCGAAGAAGGTAAAAGAGTAATTGACGTAGCATATGGCTTGTCAGAAGGGTTGGCAAGAAATGCCTGTGCAGCCGTTGTTGACGGAAAATTGGAAGATTTAAGATATCCAATTAAAAAGGATATCAGCTTGGATATCAAAACCTTTGATTCAGAGGAAGGTAAGCATGCATTCTGGCATACTTCATCCCATATCCTTGCACTTGCAGTAAAAAGATTGTTCCCTGGAGTAAAACTTGCAATAGGACCTGCCATTGATGATGGCTTCTACTATGACTTTGATAAGGAAGGCTCCTTCAACGAAGAGGATCTTGTCAATATCGAAGCTGAAATGAAAAAAATAGTAAAGGAAGGATATGAGATAAAATCATATACACTTCCAAGAAGTGAAGCATTAGTAAAAGTTGCAGATGAACCATACAAGGTTGAACTGATAAATGACTTACCTGAGGATGAGGTTATATCTTTCTACGAATTAGCAGAATTTACAGACCTTTGTGCAGGACCTCATTTAATGAATGTTAAGCCAGTTAAAGCAATAAAGCTGCTTCAGATTGCCGGAGCTTACTGGAGAGGCAGTGAGAAAAACAAGATGCTCACAAGAATCTATGGAGTTACTTTCCCTAAAGCAAAGGAACTTGAAGATCATTTAACCATGCTTGAAGAAGCTAAGAAAAGAGATCATATTAAGTTAGGCCGTGAGCTTGGTATATTTACCCAGGCAGAGGAAATCGGACAAGGATTACCTCTATTTAAACCAAAGGGAGCAAAAATCCTTCAACTTCTTCAAAGATGGGTTGAGGATGAGGAAGAAAAGAGGGGTTATGTTATAACAA
>JASDTM010000149.1:0-7003 GCA_041891535.1 Clostridiaceae bacterium | reverse complement strand
GCTATATAAAATCTCAGGACACTGGGATCATTACAGAGCAGGAATGTTCCATATGGGAGATCTAAGCGATGAGTCAACAGTCATGTCATTAAGACCAATGACTTGTCCATTCCAGTTTACAATATATAATTCTGACCAGCACTCATACAGAGAGCTGCCAATCAGAATGGCTGAGACTTCAACTTTATTCAGAAATGAATCCTCAGGTGAAATGCATGGACTTATAAGAGTAAGACAGTTCACCATATCCGAGGGACACCTTATTGTAAGGCCTGACCAGGTAGAAGAAGAATTTAAGGGAGTTATGGAATTACAGCAGTATATCCTTGGTGTTCTAGGACTTGATGAAGGTATATCCTATAGATTCTCCATGGGAGACAGAGATGACAAAGAAAAGTACATAGATAATCCTCAGGCTTGGGATGATACAGAAGGCCAAATGAAGCGTATCTTGGATTCAATGCCTATTGAATATACTTCAGCAAAAGGTGAAGCAGCATTCTATGGACCTAAGCTCGATATCCAGTATAAGAACGTACATGGTAAAGAAGATACTATTATTACAAATCAGATCGACTTTGCACTTCCGGAAAGATTTGACATGTACTTCATAGATAAGGACGGACAAAAGAAGAGACCATACGTACTTCACAGAACTTCAATAGGCTGCTATGAAAGAACCCTGGCAATGCTTATAGAAAAATATGCAGGAGCATTCCCTCTATGGCTGGCTCCAGTACAAGTTAAACTCCTTCCTATTTCAGAAAAATACCATGACTACGTAGAAAAGCTTGAGAAGGCATTGAAGAACAAAGGTGTCAGAGTAGAAGCTGACTACAGAGGAGAGAAAATAGGATATAAGATCAGAGAAGCTAGAATTGACAGAGCACCATATATGCTGATCATCGGCGAACAGGAAGAAAAGAATGGATCTGTAGCTGTAAGATCAAGACAGAAGGGTGACGAAGGTCAGGCTGATTTCAACGAATTCTTGAACAGAGTAGTTAAAGAAATAGATGAAAAATATAACTACCATAAATTCATGGAAATAGAAGAATCCAGCGAAGCATAATAACATAAAGGGAAACCGCGTTTGCGGTTTCTCTTTATACTTTCTATTCACAACTTCAGTATTCATTTAATAAAATTCATCCTTATTTTTGGGCTTAAATTAATCAGTTCCTTAACATTGAATTAATATAGACATGGTACATTTAACTAAGATATATAGCATAAAACATGGCAAAAACTTAATTTCATGTTAATACATCAAGGGCTAATTTACTAATACGGAAAATATGATATAATTAAAAAAACGTTAGGAGGTTCTGCTTGTTGACAAAGTGCATGGTATGTGGAAAACCCGGAGACAGGCATCATGTTATTCACAAAGCTGAGGGCGGTATGGAGACACCGCTGAACTATATCTATCTGTGTCCTGAACATCACAGAGGTCCAATGGGACCACACAGGAATTCAGAGGTTGATCTGTACTATAAAATCGGAATGCAGGAGGTATTAGAATCCTTATTCCCTAAAAAGTACTATACAGCAATGGAAGTTAAATCCATCAGTGAATTATCAATTTCCAATTTAAAGAAATTCATGGTCACCAACAGGTTACATAAAGAAGGTTATGACAGAAACGACATAATTTTCTATCTGATGGGTGGTACCATTTATCGCCATGACCAATTGCTCGAGCTAAACTTCGCACAATTGTAAAAATCAATAATTTTGCACCTGGTTTATTATCAGGTGCTTTATTTTTTTAAAGGAGGTCCTTATGTTCAAAACCCGGGATACAAAACATTCCATATTATTAAAAGCAATAATATTTTTAATTACAACGGCGTTTTTAATTCTACAACTGATCTCAACCAATGTTGTAGTTGCTGCTCCTATAGTTAATAAAATAAATAATGATTCAATCGAAGTTAAGACAATGTTCCATCCTCAGGAGGAAGGTCCTTATTGTGGACCTGCTTCACTACAAATGGTATTGGGTGCTCATGGGATTTATTCTTTAATCGACGGCACTCCAATAAATCAGGATTTGTTGGCTAATCCGGTATTTTTGAATACTTCAAATTTAAATTATTCATCTGGTATAGATATCTGTAATACATTAAACGACATGATGGGTGAAGAAATTTATAAATATGAGTTGGTAGACAAAAATATTTCAGAAAACCTGGAATCCACCGTTTTCGAATCTATATCAAACAAAAAAGTACCTATATTTGCCCTGTGGCAGCCAAATTACTCACACCACAGACTTCTGGGCTACCCCTTTGGTGATTATGAATTAAGACATTTTGTACCAATAACTGGTTTAGTAAAGAATACTTCGAAAGAAACCAATGCAGTGCTTTATAGGGATCCAGTCTATAGTTTTTCCAGTAAATTCAAAACTGAACCTATGCCATTAAAAATAAATTCTGAAACACTTATGGACTTGAATGTTGGTGGTTCAAGGATTCATTAAAAATAAGTCAGGAGGTGATGGTAATGACATTAAAAGATAAAAATATTCTGCATTTAATTAGTTCCTCATTATTTATATTCTCTGGATTATTCATATTATCAGCATGCTCCACAGGGAATCCAGGCGGAAGTACACAGATAGAAACAACTACCAAAGTTATATCCAAGATTGAATCAACAAGCCCCTTAACTGACATTCCTTCTGCTTCGAATCCTGATAATGTTGTTTCAACCACTGCAGATTCATTGGTAGATAATCTTGGAAAACCGGAAATTAAGGTAATCGAAAAAGATGATATTTTTGATCAGAATAAAATAAGTGAAGAAAACAAGGTTATAAAATCCTTTGAAGGTTTTTCAGATCTCTATTTGCCTTCAGGTTATGCCCCTATAAATAGTGATGATGAAATTATGGTACTCCATCCATCCTCAGAAGGTACAACCGTTGGATTATTGAATATCAAAACAAGTGAATTTAATGTGATTTCAACAGCTGAGCCTGGTTATTCCTTCATGTATTCCGGTGAAGATGACACATACATTGTGGCTTATAGGTATTCTCTCGATATTAATGCCTATCCTGTTCCCCTTGAATACATAATTTATGACAGAGAATCAGACAATAGAACAGTTCTTGATATTTCAGCCATTCAAAAAGCAAGTGGAGCAGGGTACATACATTCCTATGTTTCTATTTTTAATGGTGTTATATATTTAGAAATACAAGACAGGGGAATTGCCAGAAATGATGATGGAGTAGTAATTAACTTCGGGGATTCAATTTATGCCTATGATATTGAAAAAGAATCTCTTTTGAAAATAAGGGACAGTGGTTCTTCACCAATGGTCAATGAAAATGGACTTTATTTTAAAGACTTCAGTTCAGATGGGGATTCAGGCTCACTTTATTTCATAGAATCTTCAAAAATGCTTGATGAGGAGTCTATCCCAGAAGAGTTAGTTAAAAACTGCGGAGAATACTTCATTCATGGGAATAAAATATTCTATACACTGGACTCGGATAATAATGAAATATATTCATATAAAGATGGTAGATCAGAGCTTGTGTTCACTCAACCTGTTGGGATTCAAGCCTGGGATTACAGGACTAACGGCAGGTTTATAACTTCGTCCTATTCAAAAGAACCTGTTTATTTCTATGATACCTTAAAGAATAATCTGGTTTTACTTACTCATAAAATAGGTGGAAATTTTTCAATGGCATCAGATAAGTACATCGTTTGGTTTGAGCTTGAAAATAAAGTTCCTGAATCTTCAGGGGAAAAAGAAGGATTCAAGCCAAAATATAGCTTGAAATATGTCGAAATTAGTAGTTTAATAGATTAGGCACGGTAACCAGATAATTTTTTGAAACTATTGACAAGCCATGCTAAATTGTATATTATATGTTAGTGCAAGCAGAAACCGCCGTTTCTCACCTTATGGATAAAGTTCTAGTAGGGTAGTCATAAATTACATTCGTATTACGATATTGATTTATATATTAAGGACGGCATTTTGCCGTCCTATTTTTATTCACTATGGAGGTGGAATACTATAAGTAAGAATCATCCTTTAAACAACGAAATCAGAGAAAAAGAAGTTAGAGTAGTATCTGATAGCGGTGAACAGTTGGGGATCATGTCATCTAAGGACGCTCAGAAAATCGCTGATGAAAGAGAAATGGATTTAGTTATGATTTCTCCCACTGCGACACCCCCCGTATGCAGGATAATGGATTACGGAAAGTTTATTTACGAGCAGTCCAAGAAAGAGAAAGAAGCAAAGAAGAAACAGAAGATAGTTGAGATTAAAGAAATCAGATTCAGTCCTACTATCGAAGAGCACGATATCACTATCAAAGCAAACAACGCTATGAAGTTCCTCAAGGATGGAGACAAGGTTAAAGTAACTATCAGATTCAGAGGAAGAGAAGCTGAGCATGCCCATAAGGGAATAGCTACGCTTGAAGCATTCTTTAAAAAGGTAGAGGAATTCGGAACGATTGAGAAACCTGCAAAACTTGAGGGCAGGAATATGACGATGGTTATAGCATCGAAAGTTAAATAACGGAGGAATAGAAAAATGCCTAAAATGAAAACTCACAGAGCATCTGCAAAAAGATTCTCTAAGACCGGAACCGGTAGATTCAAAAGATCAAAAGCTTTTAAGAGCCATATCCTGACTAAGAAGTCAGCAAAGAGAAAGAGAAACTTAAGAAAAGCTGGCTATGTTTCAACTGCACAGGAAAAAGTAATAAGGAGACTGCTTCCTTATATCTAAACCGTCTGGTTTGATTATAAGAAGCACTTAAGGAGGATATTTAAATGGCAAGAGTAAAAAGAGCGGTGAACGCTAAGAAAAATCATAGAAAAGTATTAAAACTAGCTAAGGGTTACTACCAGGGAAAAAGCAAGCTTTTCCGTACAGCTAACGAAACAGTTATAAGAGCACTAAGAAATGCATATGTTGGAAGAAAGCTTAAGAAGAGAGATTTCAGAAGACTTTGGATTGCTAGAATAAATGCAGCAGCAAGATTAAACGGAATGAGCTATTCAACATTCATGAACGGTTTAAAGAAGGCTGGAATCGACATAAACAGAAAGATGCTATCTGAAATAGCTATACATGACCCTAAGTCATTTACAGCTTTAACAGAAAAGGCAAAAGAGAAGTTAGCTTAGTACTTTAATGCAGTAATTGCATAATAAAATCAATACATTTAAGAGAAAGAATGGGGTTTGTCTCATTCTTTCTCTTTTTTTATCCACCACACTTCTCAAACTTCTTGTGAGTTCGTCAATTGAGGGTTTATGGTACAATTAAATGTGAATGTAACTAGATAAATAATGAAATTCACTAAATTAATCAAGGAGCTTTATAAATGACAAAAGATGATATAAAAAATGGATTTAAAATTGACAAAGTTGTTGAATCTGAAGAAACTGGCTCTACAGCTTACTATATGAGCCATATTAAAACAGGGGCTGAACTCTTATTCTTAAAAAATGAGGATGAGAACAAGACTTTTGGAATTGGGTTTAAAACACCTCCAACAGATTCTACAGGAGCAGCTCATATAGTTGAACACTCTGTATTATCAGGATCAAGGAAATATAAAGTAAGAGAACCTTTTATGGAACTTTTAAAAGGATCAATGCAGACATTTTTAAATGCAATGACCTTCTCTGATATGACCATATATCCGATTTCTTCCATGAATGACAAGGATTTTCTGAACCTTACCGATGTTTATTTGGATTCAGTTTTTTATCCTGCCATGTACGAGAAAAAAGAAGTATTCATGCAGGAAGGTTGGCACCATGAACTTTTAAATCCTGAAGATCCAGTAACCTATAAGGGTGTTGTCTATAACGAAATGAGGGGAGCTTATTCATCCCCTGAGAGACAGGTTTTCGGTGACATTATGAGGAACCTGCATCCAGGATCTACCTACTCCCATGAGTCAGGTGGCTATCCCTATGACATACCAAACCTATCCTTTGAGAATTTTGTTGATTTCCATAAAAAATACTACCATCCTTCAAACAGTCTTATATTCTTGTATGGAAATGTGGATATAGACAGTGTACTTAATCTGCTAAATGAAGAATATTTAAGTAATTTTGAGAAAAGAGATACAAAAGTTGAAATGAATCTTTCTGATACAAATGAAAAAGTCAGAGAGATGGATTTTTATTATGCTGCAGATGAATCAGCAAATGATGAAAATAACACATATTTTTCCTATAGTGTAAATCATGGTACCACAAAGGATTCCAAGGATGTCTTCATGAACGCCTTGTTAGGGGAAATACTTGTTAATTCTGAATCTTCTCCTGTTAAGCTGGCTCTTTTGGAGAAGGGCTTGGGTGAGGATGTATTTGGCATAGACAGTGGAAGTTACTTCCAGGATTTCGGCATAGTTGTCAAAAACACTGACATTGCAAGAAAGGAAGAGTTTGTTGCATTAGTTGATGAAACCTTGAATAGTATCGTCGAGAATGGTTTTAACAAGGATTTACTTCTTGCCTCAATCAACAGGACAGAATTTGCCATGAGAGAAGCTCAGGGTACTTTAAAAGGGATAATTTACTTCATTAATGCCATGAGTTCATGGAGATATGAGGAAGACCCGCTCTTAGGATTAAACTTCAATTCAATATTCAAAGAACTAAGAGATAACTTGGATACAGGATACTTTGAAACCTACATTAAAGAAAAGATTCTTGAATCAAACAATAAGCTTATAACAATTCACAGACCTAAATTTGGTTTATTTACAGAGGCTGATGAAAAAGCAGAACAAGAGCTTAAAGAGTTTAAAGCAACATTATCTCAAAACGATATAGACGAGCTTATCAAAACAAATCAAGAGTTAATAAAATTCCAGACTACCGAAGACAGCAAGGAAGATAAAGCAACAATACCTCATCTTGAACTTTCTGATATTAAAAAAGAGATACCAGAAATACACCAGGAAGTTATTAATAATGAGGATTACAGTATATTCTTC
>JASDTM010000148.1:0-1675 GCA_041891535.1 Clostridiaceae bacterium | reverse complement strand
GATCCTTGATTCCAGAAAATAATGAAGTTAATTATAAATACAAGAATATTCTCGTTATGCATGGAACAATTGGGCTAAATGGCTCCTACAATCCTATGACTGAAAATGAATTAGGCAGGTATACATATTGCGCATTAGGTCATGTACATGAATATGGGGGAAAGAAAAACCCCATGATAAACTTCGCCTATTCTGGAAGTCCCATTGCGAGGAACTTTAATGAAGAAGGCGAACATGGGTATATTACAGGCCATATAGACGATATGGGAGTGACTCATAAATTCGTCCCATTAAATGGCAGAAGATTTAAGACTGTAACCTTTGATGTCACAGGTATTGAGATAAATGAAGAACTGAAAACCAAAATAATATCCACCCTTAGAGATGAGATTGAAAGAGAGAATCTTAAAATGGAGGATATTTTAAGACTTGTTCTGGTAGGTGAGTCTGACTTGGATATTAATATTGAATATTTGGAAGATGGTCTTAAAAATTACTACAACATCGCCGAGATTCAGGATAAAAGCGAATATCCCTATGATTTTGAAAAACTTAAAAATGAAATGTCATTACAAGGCTTATTCACTAATAAGATGTTGGGAAAATACTCCTCAGATGAACTATCAGAAAAGGCATTGAAAAGGGGATTAAGGGCTTTAAGGAGTGAATATATCAAATGAGGATAAGGAATATAAAAATAAATGATTTTGGAATCCTTAAAAATATATCACGGGAGTTCACTGAAGGAATCAGCATAATCTATGGAGAAAATGAAGCCGGTAAATCAACCATGGCTTTATTCATCAGGTGTATGTTATATGGTCTTAAGGGAAATAAGAAAACTGGCAACTTAAGTTTGAGAAAAAGGATACTTCCCTTCAATGGAGTCAATGCATCAGGTTCCATGACAGTAACTGAGGATGGGGTAGATTACTTAATAACAAGAGTATTCGGACAAACATTGAAAAGTGACACTGTTAAAATATTTAATGCAGTAACTGGTTCAGAAGTTTTAACCGATAAAGAACCTGGTGAATTATTCTTGAACATGGATGAATCGGTTTTTTTAAGATCAATATTTATAGATGAAAATGATAATGAGATCAGTGCTAAAAACACAGAGGAATTAAAATCAAAATTAACTGGTGTAGTAATTTCCGGAGACCCGGATAATTCCTTTAAAAGAGCTGAGAAAGAACTATCTGATGAAATAAAAGCAATCAGTAACCTATCAGGAAGAGGTAAGCCAGGAGCAGCAGATATTCTATTAACAAAAATTGATGAATTAAAATATCAATTATCCCAGGCATTATCAAACGATGAAAGAATTAATGCAGGTTTGGAAAAAATAAGGATTGCGAAGAATCAAGTCAATGAACTGAAGATTGAAAAATCAAGTTTGGATGCTGAAAAAGCATCATTAAGAACCTTGAAAATGAGGGATGATTACTCGGATTTAAGAGTTTTAATAGACAGGGCAGATTATCTGAAATCTGAAGTAGATAAAAACAAACAGGGAATAAAATCATCAGATTTATCCGAATTAGTAAGTGATTTCAGGGAATTGACCTTAAAATACAACACTTATAAATCTTCACTTGATCAGTATAATGATTTAAATTCCAAGCTTGAAGAGGCATCATCAGAAATAAATGGGGAAACTAAACAGTATTTT
>JASDTM010000147.1:0-9904 GCA_041891535.1 Clostridiaceae bacterium | reverse complement strand
TAAAAAGAGAGATTTGAGGCAGAATACTACTTCAAATCTCTCTTTTTAGTTCGAAAGCCCCTTCAAATGAAGTCAAATTGCGGCTAACTGATTTCAGTTTGTATTAAGTTGATCTGAAGATAATTAGTATTGATGAGTGGAAGAAATTGAATTATACTTAAGGTGTAAACGAATACTGGTTTTGAATCAGAATTTGGGGGTGGGGAATAATTGAAAAAGAGTCAACCAATATTATTTCTGATAATCTCGACAATTATAATTCTGACACTACAAAATGGGGCTTATTCAGAGACTGATAAAATCAAGAAATATATCTGGAATCATTTGGATGAAGGTGCAAGAGTATATTTAAGGAGTAGCTGGCAAAAGAGTGAAATAAGTCAACCTGACGAAACATTTGATATGAATAATCCAAATTACTTTTTTGATTCAGGTTATAATTTTGAAAAACTATTGTCTGAGAATAAAATTTATATAACTAAATTTAAGGGGTCCAGCCCATATCATCCAGGGTATGAAGTTACAGTATTTTCAGACGAAATAGGTAACATAGTCGGCTATGATAATACTTACAGAAGGAGTATACCTGTAACTCAACCAAAGTAGCTAAGCTAGACTGTAGTAATTCAAATATAGATGGGTAATCTAGGTGGATTTAAGTAACTTAACTATTGAATATTCTGGCTAACATAATCATGCAGCGAGATTGTGGGGGAGTAAAATGAAGAAACAAGGTAAAATTATCATATTGGTTCTTATCGCAGTGGTTGCTGTTGTTTCACTGATTGGAAGCGGAATAACACAAACTGATAAGATCAAAAGAAAGGTTTGGGGACAGGTTTCCAGGGGAGCTGTAATTTCTACTAAAGGGAATTGGTGGAATGGCGATATCAAGCTAGTGGAAGAGAATCTTAATCCAGACAATGAGAAGTATGAATTGAATTCCAAGAGTGATTTTGTTGAACTAATAAAAGAAAAAAAGCTATATGTTGTCACTTTCAGAGGATCAGATTCAAACTTTAAGGGGTTTGATAAAATTGTATTTGCTGATGATCAAGGAAATGTCATTGGCTTCGACAATAGTTTTGCTGCAGAGATTAAAAAGGAACCAAAATAATCCTTTGGAGTGTGGATGTTTTAGATATTAGTTAACCTAAAATTAAATTGAATTAATAAAGTGGTTTGTATAGAGCATGTTACAAACCACTAATTTTATATTGATACTGCGTAAAATGAGGAGCAATTATGAAAAAGATCGCCATGATAACCATGGGTACCAGAGGAGACGTTCAACTCAATAAATTTTTATGTAATGAACTGATTAACAAGGATATGAGGTAATTCTTGGCTCACATACTTGCTGGAGAAAAATCATAGAAGAAGCAATGGGGTGGTAAAAAGAGATTCCACAATGTTTATTGTATAGAACTTATTGCCTTAGCTAGTTCTTTAGATAAATAAATCCGATACCAAAAGTACTCGTTGTACAAGGTATCGGATTTCAATGTAGTTTGGTGCCGCTGGCCGGGGTCGAACCGGCACGATATTGCTATCACAGGATTTTGAGTCCAGCGCGTCTGCCTATTCCGCCACAGCGGCACGTGACAAAAGTTATTTTAACACAAACTAATTGGATTGAACAGACTTAATGAAAATATTTATGGCTGAACTATAGCCAATATTTAAAGCAGTAGAAAAACTTGACGCTTACAAATTTTACCTAAAAAATATATATTAGGGAACAGCTTCAGGGGTGATGTTTCTTCAGTTAGTATATATTTGTAACGCTGTATAGATTCTAAATTTATTTCAGTAAAAAGGAGAATTTCTATGAAGGATAGATACATTTATCAGGCAATTTTTACTAAAGAAGATGACGGTTTCGATGTTTGTTTCCCAGACATTGAGGGGATTCATACTTTTGGTATTGATATAGTTGAAGCAATTAATATGGCAAAGGATGCATTGGAACAGTATCTCATGTCATGCGAAGATTTAGGCATTATTCCACCTGAGGCATCTGCGATTGGGAGTATTGAAACTTCAAATAATCAATCTATTTATATTGTTGATGTAGAGATACATAACGTAAGAAATAAGGCGGATTTAATATTACATTTTGATTCAGATAAAGTTGAGATGATGATTAAAGCTTTGGAGAAGTGGGGCGTAGAAGCACAAGTCTATCAAACGGTGGAGGAATGTGCAGAGTTAATAGTGGCTTTGAATAAGCATGTAACCAGGATACCCACAGATAAGTCATTGGATAACATCATTGATGAAATTGCAGATGTTGAAATGATGCTGGCTCAAATGAGAATAACCTTTGGAATTTCGGATGAAGCAATACAGGAAAGAATAGCTCAAAAGTTTGAAAAGTTAAAGGTTTATTTAGAAAGAGAGTAGACTTTAATCCAAAAAATATTTTTTGTCCTTCCAATAGTTTACTATTTAGGTAGTAAATAGATTTGGAGGTTCATTATGGGAAAATTTGTATATGTGGCTGCTTTTTTTAGAGTGCTTTTGATAATTGGTGCAATTTTGACTTTTCCGTTTTGGTTCCTGTTCTACTTGTTGGCATATAGTAACTAGCATAATAAAAATCTCCTTTTACCTTCCCTGGAGTAATTCTGGGGAAGGGTTTGTTTTTTGGTGGGAATAATTGGAGAAATAAGTAAATGGAGGGAATTGTGAGTTTTGATCTTCTATTTTGACTGGTACACCAGGTATACTGATCTTAATGAGTTGTAGCAAGGGGAGGCAGGAAATGTTAAAGCCGGGATTATACGAGCAGGTTATTAATAAGGACCTGGATAAAAAACTTAAAGAAGAGACTTCCTTGAAAAGTGTGACTGAAAAGATAGATAAAGCAGAGGCATCCAGGGTTTTGTCCAGGTATTTGACTGATGTCATAGAAAAGACCCTGGAGGCTGAAAATCATGGAGAGGATCCTGTAAAAAATCAAATCAGAATAGTAAACAAAGTGGTTGAAACTTTGACTAATGAAGAAAGTGTTGCCTTTGATGCAGAGAAGGATGCTAAGCAGTTATTGGGTTTAATCTCTGATGTGGAGGATCCCCTAGGTAAGAATAAGATTGTACGACCGGAAACCTCTGTTGCTTTTTCTTCCTTGTTTACAGGTTCATTAAGCGAACCGAGCATGGAGTCTGAGATTAAAAAAGAGATTGTATCTGCAGACAGAATTGATATGCTTGTTTCATTTGTTAAGTGGAGCGGTTTAAGGTTGATATATGAGGATCTTAAAGAATTTACTCAAAATGGTGGTAATTTGAGAGTTATCACGACCACCTATATGGGGGCTACTGATTCCAAGGCTTTGGAAGAGCTTTTGAAACTTCCGAATACAAGTGTCCGAATGTCCTATGATACAAAGAGGACAAGACTCCATGCCAAGACCTATGTATTCCATAGAGACAGCGGATTCACTGTAGCATATGTGGGCTCCTCAAATCTTTCTAAAGCAGCCATTTCAAGTGGCCTTGAGTGGAACATGAAGGTCACTAAAAAGGAATTACCTGATACCTTAAGAAAAATTGAAGCCAGCTTTGAATCCTACTGGAACTCCAAGGAGTTTGAAGCTGTATCAATAGTTGATATACCTGAGATCAAAACAAGGCTTAAGGAAGAGAGATATTCCAATTCAGATGGATTTAATTCTATTTTTGATGTATACCCTTATCCTTATCAGGAAGAGATTCTTGAAAAGCTGCAGGCAGAAAGAGATATTCACGGTCACTTTAAGAATTTGGTTGTGGCTGCCACAGGTACGGGTAAAACTCTGATTTCAGCCTTTGACTATAAAAGATTCGTTAAAGAAAATCCCATGAGTAAAAACAGGCTGTTGTTTATTGCTCATAGAGAAGAGATTTTAAAGCAAAGTCTTTATAGCTTCAGGGCTGTTTTAAAGGATCAAAACTTTGGTGAGCTTTTTGTTGGAGAGCATGTGCCAGAGAAAGCAGACCATTTATTCATGTCAATTCAGACTTTTAACTCTCAAAACTGGACTGATAGAACATCTTCTGATTTTTATGATTACATTGTTGTAGATGAATTCCATCATGCTGTGGCAAAGTCCTATATTAAGCTTCTAAAGCACTATAAGCCTTCCGTTCTTCTCGGATTGACTGCAACCCCAGAAAGAATGGATGGTCAGGATATTCTTACCTTCTTTGATGACAGGGTGGCAGCCTCCATAAGGCTGCCTGAAGCCATAGAAAGAAGGTTACTAAGTCCTTTCCAGTATTTTGGTGTAAGTGATGAAATTGATCTTAATGATATCAAGTGGTCAAGGGGTGGGTATGATCGGACTGAACTTTCAAATATTTATACCCTCAGTGGTTTAATAGCTGAAAAACGTACCGGACATATAGTTAATTCGTTATACAAATATGTTACAGACATAGAGGATGTCAAAGGTCTAGGCTTCTGTGTTTCAATTGAGCATGCAAAGTACATGGCAGAGGCTTTCAATGAAAAAGGAATTCCTTCCATCTGTCTGACAGGAAATTCAGAAAAAGATGTCAGAGCTACTGCAAAGGAAAAGCTTGTTAAGGGGGAAATCAAGTTTATATTCACTGTGGATTTATTCAATGAAGGTGTTGATATCCCAGAGGTTAATACTGTGCTTTTCTTAAGACCTACAGAGTCATTGACTGTATTTTTACAGCAGTTGGGAAGGGGCTTAAGGCTAAGTGATGGAAAGGATTGTCTGACAGTTTTAGATTTTATAGGAGCTGCAAATAAAAGATATAACTTTGCAGATAAATTCAAGGCACTTTTATCAAACACTCATAAGGGAATAGAAAAAGAACTTAAGGATGGTTTTGATTCGGTACCAAAGGGTTGTTTTATACAGCTGGAGAAAAAGGCTCAAAAGATTGTTCTGGATAATATCAGAGCATCCTACAGCAACAGAAAGATTTCAATGATAGAAAGAATAAGAAGCTTTACTGAGGATACAGGGAAAGAGCTGACCTTGAATAACTTTATGGAGCATTATGATCTTGATTTTAGAGATATTTATAAGTGGGATTCCTTCAGTGAACTTGAATATAAAGCTGATATGATTGAGAGAAAAACTTATTTAGATGACTCGGAATTTGAAAGGAAAGCTTTATTAAGATTAAGCTCAATTGATTCATTAAAATGGATTGATTTTCTTCTTGATATCTTAACCTATGAAGAGCAGTCAGGAGTAAGGCTCCAAGACAATGATCTGACTGAATTGGATTTAAAGTACCTGGATATGTTTATATTCACTGTATGGAATGAGAAGGCAGAAAAACTGGGCTTTAAAGAGAGAATGGATGCAATTTACTTGATAAATGAGTATCCGATTTTTTCTGAAGAATTGATTGCAATGCTTAAAATCTGCAAGGACAGAATATCTGTTAAGACACTGCCTCCAAAAGTAAATTATCTATGTCCATTGGAGGTGCATTCCACATATTCAAGGGATCAAATATTAGTTGGATTAGGGTATCCTAAAACTCCATCCAGTGTCAGAGAAGGTGTAACCTATCTTAGGGATATCAAGACTGATGTTTTCTTTGTAACACTTAATAAGGCAGAGAAGGATTATTCGCCAATGACCATGTATGAGGATTACTCTATTGATGCAGAAACATTCCATTGGCAGAGTCAACACAGTACCTCTGATACCTCACCAACTGGACTAAGGTATATTAATCATAGAAAAGAAGGTTCCAAGATAATGCTGTTTGTAAGGGAATATAAGAAAGAGGGGGAGTTTACAAGTCCATATACCTTCCTGGGGCTTTGCAATTATGTGAGCCACACTGGTTCCAAACCAATGAGTATTATCTTCAAGCTGGAGGATCCTATTCCTGCCAAGTATATTAGAAAGACAAACCAATTGGTTATATAGAGATTTAAAAGATATTTTGAATTTTTAGGATGATAGCATATTTGTTATCATCCTTTATTTTGTTAATAGAGTATGTCAGCATACTTTTGGTATTTACTTTATAATGGAAGTATTGAACCGTGGAGGAATATTTATGGAAAAACTTTTGATAATAGATTCTAACTCAATCATGAACAGGGCTTACTTTGGGCTGCCACCGATGGTGACTGGAGAAGGCATACATACCAACGCCATATTCGGTTATATCAATATGTTAAATAAGCTAAAAGAAGAGATACATTTTGATCATATTGTTGCAACCTTTGACAGAAAAGGTCCGACTTTCAGACATGAGGAATATGTTGACTATAAGGCTGGCAGAAAGGGTATGGATGATGAGCTTGCCCAACAGCTGCCTATAATGAAAGAGCTTTTGGAGGCTTTCTCCATAACCATTGTTGAGATGGATGGTTACGAGGCAGATGACCTCATTGGTACCATTGCCTGTAAAGCAGAAAGCGAAGGTATAGAGCCCTATATACTATCAGGAGACAGAGATACTTTGCAGCTTGCAACGGATATAACAAAAGTTGTAATTACAAAGAAGGGTATTACTGAAAAGGCAATATACGATAAGAATGCCTTTATAGAAGAATTTGGTGTAACTCCAACACAGTTCATAGACGTAAAAGGTCTTATGGGTGATAAGTCTGACAATATACCAGGAGTACCTGGTATAGGCGAGAAGACTGCCTTTGAATTAATTAAAACATATGGCTCCATTGAAGGTGTCTATGAGCATATTGACGAGATAACTAAAAAGAAGCAGAAGGAAAACCTGGAAACCTATAAGGATGACGCATTCTTCTCCAAAAAGCTAGCCACAATCATGTGCAATGCTCCGGCAAATATAGATTTAGAGGAAATCAAGGACAACAGCAAGTATGATTTTGAAAAGATAAAAGAAATCTACTTAAAGCTGCAGTTTAAGACTCTTCTTGCTAAATTGAATGCTTCTGAGGCAGCTAAGAATGGAGCTGTTGAAGCCGAAGCTTCAGTTCAAGCCAAAGCTGATGATAAACCACGGCAGCTTGCTTTGGCAGATTTATTGGATAATGCAGTAGAAATTAGGGAAAACGATGGATTAAAGGGTGACTATACAACAGTTACTGATGCTAAACACATGCTGGATATTGTGGCGGAAATCAAAAAAACAGATGTTTTATTAGTCAGCTTTTCCTATCATCCTGATACAATGCTTTCTAAAAGGGAGATAGATCATATTTACCTGGATGTGGACGGTAAAAAATATATCATCGGATTTGGTAATGCTGCAAATGATCCTGCCTTTGTAGAAGCTTTAAGACTTGTTTTTGAGGATGAGTCTATTAAAAAGTACAGCTATGATGTTAAAAACGCTTATACAGTTATGAAAAAGCATGGTATCAACTTTAAAAAGGTTGATTTCGATGTTTTGATTGCAACCTATCTTTTAGAACCAAATAAGGGTCAATATACTTTGAAAGAGCTTATAGCGTCTTATCTACTTAAAGATATTAATGAGACTGACCATAAACTAAGGATTATTGAAACCGGGTATTTAAAAGCGCTGACGGAAAATCTGAGTAAAAAGATAGAAGATGCTGGTCTTCATGAGCTTTTGTATGATGTGGAGATGCCTTTGACCAACGTTCTGTCTGACATGGAAATGGAGGGTATGAGGGTTGATACCAACATACTCAATGAGCTCGGTGTCAGGTTTAATTCTGAAATGGAAAAAACTTCAGCTGAAATATTTGAATTGGCCGGAGAAAACTTTAATATAAATTCTCCAAAACAGCTTGGTGTAATACTATTTGACAAGCTGGACCTGCCACATGGTAAGAAAACCAAGACGGGCTGGTCTACTAATCAAGAGGTACTGGATTCTTTAATGGATCTACATCCGATTGTTGAAAAGGTACAGTATTACAGACAGCTGACAAAAATGTACTCCACCTATGTTGAGGGCTTGAAGAATGCTGTTGATACAGACTCTAAGATCCATTCTAACTTCAACCAGACACTGGCTGTAACAGGTAGGTTATCCTCCACTGAACCAAATCTTCAGAACATACCAATAAAGTATGAAATGGGAAGAGAGCTTAGAAAAGCATTTATACCTTCTGATGATGATTCATTGATACTGTCATCTGACTACTCCCAGATTGAGTTAAGAGTATTGGCTCATATTGCAGGGGATAAGAATATGCAGGATGCTTTCACCTCTGGTGTTGATATCCATACAAAGACTGCATCTGAAGTATTTGGTAAGGCTCCTGAGGATGTAACTTCAAGGGACAGAAGCAATGCAAAGGCTGTAAACTTTGGAATTGTTTATGGTATTGGTGATTTTGCCCTGGGTAATGACTTAAAGATATCCAGAAAAGAAGCAAGGGAATATATAGACAAGTACTATGACAGATACCCAAGTATAAGATCCTACTTTGAAAACGTCAAAGAAGAAGCTAAGGATACTGGCATGGTTAAAACCATCATGGGAAGAAGAAGACAGATACCTGAGATAAATGCATCTAATAAAATTGTCCAGGCAGCTGGTGTAAGACTCGCAATGAATTCACCTATCCAGGGATCAGCTGCTGATATTATGAAGGTTGCCATGGTTAAGGTACATGATGCACTGATAGAAGAAAAGCTGGAGAGCAGAATCATACTTCAGGTCCATGATGAAATTATAATCAACATGAAGAAGGATGAGGAAGAAAAGGTAGTAAAACTGGTGGACAGGGAAATGGAACACGCTGTTAAACTTGATGTCACCTTAAAATCAGAACAGAGCATAGGAAATAATTGGTACGAGGCTTAATATGTTAAGAGTTGGTATAACAGGAGGCATTGGGTCGGGAAAGTCCACGGTGGCATCCTATATCAAGAAGAAGGGATATCCTGTCATTGATGCTGATGAATCAGCAAGGGAAGTTCTCTTAAAGCATCCGGAAATAAATGACTATATCCTGAAGGAATATGGTCCCACATATTTTAAAGATGGGAATCTTCTAAGAAAAAAATTCGGGGAATTGGTTTTTAATTCCCCTTTAAAGCTCAAAAAATATCAGAGTGTTATAATGCCTTATATCATAAATGATATAGTAAATGAGTTTCTTAAATTGGAAAAAGCAGGGTATAAGATAGCCTTTGTAGATGCTCCTTTGCTTTTTGAAGAAAGTGAAAGACTTAAAGTAGATTTATCTGTAGTAGTGGATGTTGAACCGGAGCTGCAGGTTAAAAGAGTACTGGCACGGGATAAAAGCACAAGGCAGGATATTGAGAAACGAATGAAAAATCAGATGAGCCGTGAAGAAAAGCTTGAACGCGGGGATTTCATCTTAAAAAATGAAGGGACTTTGAGGGAATTATATGAAAAGACTGAAACCCTCCTTTCTGAACTACTAAGGAGAGCTGATGAAAAAGAGAAGCAGGGTATCGAATAAAAAGATGATGGAGACCATTGGAATTCTGGTTTTTGGAATTGGTCTCCTCATATATATTTTAAAAGCAGGAGCTGAGATAGCCATACCTTACACAAATGATGAATTGGTTGATAAATACGCATCTAAATATGGGCTTCAAAAATCCCTTGTTGCTGCAGTAATATTTCAGGAATCTGGTTACAGAACTGATGTTGTCAGCAATAAAGGGGCTATGGGTTTAATGCAGATAATGCCTGAAACTGGTAAATGGATTGCAGGTAAACTGAATGAGGACTTCACTGAAGAGAATTTATTGAAACCTGAGACCAATGTAAAATACGGAACCTGGTATCTGGATTATTTAATAAGTAGATATAAGAACGCTGCAACTGCACTTGCAGCATACAATGCAGGTCCCGGCAACGTGGATGACTGGATGGAGGAGCAAGGTATTTCAATAGGTGAAGAACTCAGGGAAATACCATTTACTGAGACAAGAAACTATGTTGACTCCATTATGAGAATGAGAACTGTTTACGAAAAAATG
>JASDTM010000146.1:8791-10191 GCA_041891535.1 Clostridiaceae bacterium | reverse complement strand
GTATAAGCTTATGCCGGCGATGATATCCTCTAAGCTTTCTGGTTTTAGCTCCTTCATAAAGGAGGTCATGCCAGCGGATTCAAGCTGGAAAACACCTACAGTCCTTCCCTCACCAATCATGTCATAAACATTTTTATCATTGAAATCCAAGGTATCAGGAACTACTTTTACACCCTTGTTCTCCTCAATCATTCTGCAGGCATCCTGCATGACAGTCAGAGTTCTGAGACCTAAAAAGTCCATTTTCAATAAACCAAGCTCTTCCAAGGTTCCCATGGAAAACTGGGTTACAAGTGCTTCATCATTTTTTTGCAGAGGAACATACTCCACAAGTGGTTTTCCTGAAATAACAACTCCTGCAGCATGGGTGGAGGAATGTCTTGGTAGTCCTTCCAGTTTCAATGCAATGTCAATGAGCTCCTTTACTTTAGGATCACTGTCATAGGCATGCTTAAGCTCAGGATTTATTTCAAGAGCCTTGTCAATTGTTATATTAAGCATTGCAGGGATCATTTTGGCAATCTGGTCAACCTCTCCATATGGATAGCTCATTGCCCTGCCGACGTCTCTTATGCACATTCTTGCAGCCATGGTTCCGAAGGTTATAATCTGAGATACATTATTTGCCCCATATTTATCAACCACATAGTCAATGACCTCCTGCCTTCTTTCATAGCAGAAGTCAGAGTCAATATCCGGCATACTTATTCTTTCCGGGTTTAAAAACCTTTCAAAAATAAGGTTGTACTTAATGGGGTCTATTTTAGTTATATTTAGGGTATAAGCAACTATGGAAGCCGCTGCTGAGCCTCTTCCGGCTCCAGTTGCAATGCCATTGTCGTCTGCAAACTTAATGAAATCCCAGACAATAAGAAAGTAGTCCACATAGCCCATTTTGACCAGTACACCAAGTTCATATTCAAGTCTATCTATAAGTTCCTTTGAATTTTCAACATCAAGAGCAACCATTTTCTCCATGACTACCGGCGTCATTGGGAGACCTTTAAAGTCTTTGAAAACAGGATACTTTTTAGCTAAGCCCTCATAGCATTTTTCCTTGAGGTACTCTGAATGAATAACACCTTCCGGAAGCTTGAATTCCGGCATTTTATTCACATGGAACTCATAGTCAAAATTGCACTCATCAGCAATTTTCAAAGTGTTTTCCAAAGCTTCGGGAATATATTCAAAAATATCCCACATTTCCTCCGTCGATTTCAAATAAAACTCATGGGATGGATAACGCATCCTGTCTGATTCATCCACAGCAGCAGCTGTCTGAATGCAAAGTAGGATATCATGTGACTTATAGTCCTCTTTTTCAACATAATGGACATCATTTGTAGCAATTAAAGGTATACCCAAATCCTTGGCAAGCTCTATATTAAGTCTATTAACTT
>JASDTM010000146.1:0-8781 GCA_041891535.1 Clostridiaceae bacterium | reverse complement strand
TTTCTGTTCCAATAAACCATGATCCTGGATCTCAAGATAGAACCCATCCTTGAAGGTATCCCTGTAGAATTCAGCTGCAGCACGTGCTTTGCCCGGCATTTCATGGTTAAGATTTTCCTGGACCTCTCCACCTAAGCACGCAGATAATGCTATCAAACCTTCAGAATGCTTTTCTAAAAAGGCGTGGTCCACCCTTGGTTTATAGTAAAACCCGTTTATTGACCCCTCACTTACTATCCTCATGAGGTTTTTATACCCAGTCTCATTTTTACAAAGCAAAACAAGATGATGTATCGGATTGTTATTCAAGGTCTTGTCAGCCATATTACCCGGTACTACATAAATTTCACAGCCGATGATGGGTTTTATCCCCACTTTTTTACATTCCTTGTAAAAATCAACTGTTCCATACATGGCACCATGGTCGGTTATGGCAAGAGCCTTCATACCAAGATCCTTTGCCCTGCCCACCATATTGGATATCTTTCCTGATCCATCCAGAAGAGAATACTCAGTATGCAGGTGCAGATGGACAAAATCCCGATCTATATTCAATTTATCTTTTCTTTCAATATTTTCTGTTGTATTTTGCATAATTGTTCCCTTAATGACAGTACTTTTGAAACATATATTCTATTATACCCTATGGGTAAAACAAAATATAATCGGAAAATATATCCTCATTTTATCCTCCTAGGTCAGGAGCGGATAAATACATAATACTATTCCAGAGTAAATCTGACGTGAAGCCATTCCAGATTAAATTAGACTATCCTGAAAAATAGTGTTGCGTTTACCTTGGAAATTCACGCCATAAGATGAAGTAAACCACGGGAAATGAAGTAAACCCCCATTCATGGTAAAATCAAATTAATAAATTCAGATTAATTCGGAGGGATGGACATGTACGGTAAGAAAAATTTAAAAGACTATTTAAGGATCCCAAGGATACTGCTGGTTATAACCACTGCAGTGGTTTTTTTGACAGCCTGCGGAGATAAAAATATTCCAGCAACAACTACAGCAAACAGCTCCACCGGAACTACGCCGGCTTCTACAAGTGCTTTGAAAGAACCTAAGACCCAAGAAGAAGTCATCGCTTTAAGTGAAGAGCTTGTCATGAAAATGGAGACTGGAGATTTTCCAGGGGTTTCAGCATATTTTTCAACCAAGGTAAAGGAAGCACTCAGTGATGAGAAGCTTAAGGAAGCTTTTGACATGACAGTTAAACCAATTGGTGGTTTTAAATCCATGCAAGGCTCCAAGGTGTCGCAGATTCCTGTTGGGTATATTGTAATATCCTATGCTGAGCATGAGGCAAATACTTTAAAAATAACCTATACCTGGAACAAGGAAAACAAAATTGACGGACTATGGATGAGCTATGCAGTCGCAGGTGAAGCACCAGGCAGCAAGGCAGAGGTCTACAGCACAGGCGACAGTGCCGTTGACAAAGCAGTTGAAATTGGTCCTCATAAGCTTAAAGGATTGATTGCAACTCCAAAGTCACCAATTGAGGATAAAAAAATCATAGCCATACTTGTCCAAGGATCTGGACAGTCGGATATGGATGAAACAATCGGAGCAACCAAAAATAAGATATTCAAGGATCTTGCTTTTGGTTTAGCTAAAAAAGGAATTTCGACTTTAAGATATAACAAGAGATTCTATCAGCTGCCAGACCTTGCAAAGGATCCTGAGGAAAATACAATCCACTCTGAAATAACTGATGATTTTGAAAGTGCTGTCAAGTATATTAAAAATGACCCGGATCTTAAAAACTATGAGATTGTGGTCATCGGCCACAGCCTGGGAGGAATGCTTACACCATACCTTACCACAAGCAACAAGGACATAACCAAAGCAGTTTCTCTTGCAGGTTCAGTAAGAACCCTGTGGGATATCATATTAGACCAGAATGAAGCAGCCATTAGTAAGCTACCTAACGAAACAGAGGAGAGAAAAAAAGCACTTTTAGATCAGGTAAAGACTATGGTAGAAGAAGCAAATGACTTAACCAAACCTACAGGCAAAATGATTCTTAGTATACCTGACTACTATGTAGCTAGCTTGAATAACCTAGGCCTTGAATCCCTAGCAGAAAAGTCAAAGCTCCCATTCCTGATACTACAGGGTACCGAAGATTTCCAGGTTTCGAACAAAGACTTCCAATCATGGAAGACTGCTTTAAAGAATAACAAGTCCGCTGAATTCATTGAATATCAAGGGTTAAACCACCTCTTCATGAAATCAACCGGCGAGAAAACCATTGATGAGTACAACACCAAGGCTAATGTTGACCAGAAGGTCATTGATGACATCGCCAAGTTCCTCATTGATTAGAATAGTAACAGACAGCAAATTTTCATTTTAGCTGCATATAAAAGTGTGAGAAATCCCAAAAGTTATCTCCTGGGACTTCTCACACTTTTCATATCTTCATTAAGAGAATCAACCTTCCCCTTAATATTCCTCACTTTTTAATGGAATCAACGCATTATTAAGGGTATTATTTTAGATGAACATAGTAAGTATTTTTACCTGATCCATCTCTTCTAATCTCTCCAATTTGCACAAGCTTCCTTAACGATCCCTCAACAGAGCTCAGACTGAGTGATGGACAAAGCTCCCGGATATCTTGTTTGGTAAATTTTCCAACCTTTAATTCTGCTGCTTTTCTTACCATTTCAAATGCAGGTAACTTGTCTTCAACAATGGCAAAGCGATCTTCAAAGTCTTTGTAAGCTGCAAGGATAGTTCCCAACAAATACTTTACAAAGGGTAATTTATCCTCATTGCCTTCATGCCATCCAAATTGGGCTTTGTGAAGAGCATCATAATAAAGCTCTTTATTATTAGCAATTTTTGTTTCTAAAGATATATATTTACCAACTAGAAATCCACTTCGATAAAATAGTAGAGTTGTAAGCAACCGGCTCATCCTTCCGTTACCATCGTTAAAGGGATGAATGCATAAAAAATCATGGATAAAAACAGGGATAGCTAAAAGAGGTTCTAACTCATTATTCCCTATTACACTATTATATTCTTTACAAATACTATCTAATGCTTCTGGGGTTTCTAACGGTGTAGTTGGGGTAAATATTACCTCAACATGCCCATCCGGATAAGATGCACTTATATAATTCTGCACAGCCTTCGTCTTGCCTGCAAAGTTGTTATTCATATAGGTATATAGAATTTTGTGTAGCTGTAAAATAGAATTTCTGGTAATCGGAATCGCATCAAAACTTTCATGTATTATATTAAGAACATCTCTATATCCGATGATTTCCTGTTCAGCCCGATTTATAGGTGTTGTTTTTTCTTCCAAAAGCTGCTTTAGTCTTGTGTCGGTAGTAACAATTCCCTCTATGAAATTTGAAGCCTCAGTACTTTGAATTTTTGCAATCTCTACAAGTTTTTCCAGCTCATTGGGTCTTTGTTTGAGGTATATCTCCTGTTTACCTGCATATTTGTAAATTGAAGCTATCAACCCAAGAATCTCTGAATCCCACTTCTGTTCATTGACAGATGAATAATTGAATTGCCTCATTCCCTTAAACACCTTCCTTTCCCTTAAATAATGCCTTATTTTAAGGGAATAGTCAATTGCTTAATGGCATTTGACTTAATTTAGATATCAGACTAGTTTCACCCACCGAAAATTCAGTAATCCCAACTATTACAAGTACTTTTTACCAACTATTTTTGTCCTATAAACCGATTATATTTTAAGTGATGTGAGTAAGGCAAAAAAAGGCCAGTAATCTGACCCTCTTTAACATTCTTAGTATATTTGATTTGAATAGTATGTCTTTAGCTTTCAAAGTCACAGGCAACTGAGCCTGTTGTCATTTCCTTTACTGCTTTGATTACCGTATTAACGTGGTAATCATTAACTGCGTATTTTTCCATGTTTTCCCAGGAGTCGAATCTGGTTATGAGGATTATGTCATAGTTTCTCTGAGCCTCTACTGTGTTTACTCCAACTTCGATTTCCTTAAGCTCTGGAACCACCCCGTCCATGGATCTTATTATTTCTGCTAATTTAGGTGCTTCTTCCTTGTTCTTCATATTGAACATTACTACATGTGTTACCATTAACTTTTCTCCTTAAATCTATATATTTTAGTGAACTGCTGCAATTAACCCAATGGCCATGCATTCCTGATCTGTATTCAAAACTCTTACTTCAACCTTTGATTGGTTCTTTGAGGAATTAACTATTTCAATCTCAATTGAAAATCTGTGTTCAGGCTGCAGAGGCTTTATAAAATTAAAACTTGTATTGTCTATTTCCGTATAATGATTCTTGTTCTTTAAAACTATTGAAGTGCACTTTATCATTATCATGGAAAGAAGTGATTTAGACATGGTGCCAAGTGGATCTAACATCTCACTGGTTACCTTGCTGGAGAAAACATATTTACCCTGCTTTTCTTCAAAGGTAAAGTTCTCAACAATCCTGTCCTCCATGGACTCAGTGGTCTTATGCTGATTCCATCTTTCTTTTATTCCCTTCAATACATCTCCCCTTGTTATCACGCCTAAAAGCTTTTCGCCTTCAAGAACCGGAAGAATATCTAGATCCTCCCACTCCATGACATGAGCTGCATAAGCTACAGTTGTCTTAGGGTTAACCTGCACTGATTTTTTTAAGTGTTTATCCAGAGTATCAGAATCATCCTTTGCCACAACCTCCTTGGTTCCGATGAAACCCAGGAATCTTTCCTTGTCATCCAAAATAGGAATCCTGTCTATTCCTGTTAGGGCAACCATTTTCTTCCAATCTGCCACTGTGGCTGTCGGGGCAAGTGATTTAGGCACTGTTTTCATAATATCCCCCACATACAGAATCCTTTGTCTTATAAGATTCTGAGATATGGCTCTGTTTATTAACATGGCAATTGTAAAGGTGTCATAGCTGGATGAGATTACCGGAATATTCAGCTTATCGGCCATTTCCTTGATTTTAGGAGTACAGCCAAAACCACCTGAAATCAGGACACCATTGTTGTTCTTTAAGGCAAGGTTTTGTGCTCCTTCCCTGTTTCCTACGATGACAAGGCCACCTGGAGAAATGTATTTTTTCATAGCATCCAGTTCCATGGCTCCGATTATAAATTTATAAACCGCTTTCTCAATGCCCTTTTCTCCCCCGAGGAGAACACCGTCAACGATTTTAAGAACCTCCTCATAGGTCAGGTTCTTTATTTTTTTTTCCTTTGGGCTCTCAACTCTAATGGTTCCAGCCCTTGGCAGAGTTTTTAAATATCCTTCATTATCACATTCTTTAATAGCTTTATAAGCTGTCCCCTCTGAAATCCCCAATTCCTGAGCAATGGACCTGACCGAGATTTTTCTTCCAATCTCGATGTTTTTTATATAGTCCACCACCAGATGCACTTTAGCCATCCCTATTTACCCTCTCTTCCCAACTCTTCTGCGAATTTCTCTATTTTTCTTAATCTATGATTTACCCCTGATTTTCCTACCTTTGGATCCAGCATATCCCCAAGCTCCTTTAGTGAAATACCTGGATTTGCAAGTCTTAATTCTGCGATTTCCCGTAACTGATCCGGAAGTCTAGATAGTCCTGTTGTTTTTTCAATAAGCTTGATTGCTTCAGTCTGTCTCACAGATGCATTTACTGTCTTTGACAGATTTGCTGTCTCACAGTTAACCAGCCTGTTTACGTTATTTCTCATGTCCTTGATTATTCTTACATTTTCAGTTTCAAGCAGTGCATTATGAGCACCTAAGATATTCAACACATCTACAATTTGTTCCCCTTCCTTTATGTAGACAACATAAATACCCTTTCTTGGTATGACCTTTGCATTTAGGTTATATGTACCCAAAAGCTTCATAAGCTCCTGTGCATATTCCTCACTGTGAGTTACAAACTCCAAATGGTACTGCTTTTCAGGATCAGTCATTGACCCTGAGCCTAAAAATGCTCCCCTGATGTATGCTTTTTTCTTAAGATCACTGCTTATAAGCTTTTTAGGAATAGAAACATTCAAAGTTATACCGCCTTCCTCTTCAGCCAATATACCCATTTCTATCAAAAATTCCCTCATATTATCATTATCTTCAAAATTAATAATATAGAGATTATTCTTTTTAAAGGATTGTGATCTGCTCACTATGGTTGTTGCATTCATTTTAAGTTGCTGTTTTATATTTTTTAATAAAAATCTGGCAGTTGATGCATTTTCTGTTGAAATTCTGAAGCCTTCCCTTCCGCCTGAGGATAAGGACAATACCCCTGCCACCTTCATAACAGCTGAAAGCAGGCTGCTGAATTCATCTGCAGTTATATTTTCTTCCCGCACTATTTCAGATTTTACCTTGGCTGAATAACTCAACAAACCACCTCCTTAACTGTACTTTCTCTTTTAGTACAGTATACCATTTCAGATATAAATTTTGTATATAAAAGTGGGGAAAACAACATGTGTTTTCCCCTACTTTTATTATAAACTGTTGCAATTTTATATCCATTACAAACTACCAGCATCAAATTAAATTATTCTCAATTTAATTATGATTTCTTTCTCATTTTTACAAGATCTTCCCTGGTATTTTTCTTATCATTTGTCAGAAGATATTCGAGAATATTCGTTCCAGCCTTGAGTTTTTTATCGTTCATAATAAGATTGATAAGTGTATTGGCTAGTTTTTCAGGATCATGCCTTACATTGGACCTGCTTAAATTTACAACATCAGCCTCAATTATCTTTATTCCCATCTTATTTAAAACTTCATGGTCAGTGTTTACAGGCTTGGAGCCTTGCTCACGGTAGCTTTTCATGATGATTTCATCATTTATAGCTCCATTGTTTACAACTACATAGTCCAGCATTCCAAGATCTGCGTGCTTTTTAATAGCTTCTATATGGTCTGAAACAGAAAAACCATCCGTTTCTCCAGGCTGTGACATTATGTTGCAGACGTATATTTTAACAGCCTGCGATGTTTTTATTTTATCAGCTACCTCTTTTATCAAAAGATTTGGCATGACACTCGTAAAGAGACTGCCAGGTCCCATTATAATGGCCTGTGCCTCTTCTATTGCTTCTATAACATCATCTGGTGCCTTTGCGTCCTCAGGAATTATGTTCATTTGAACTATCCTGTTATCTGATCTGGCACTGTGCCCAATCAAGGACTCACCTTTTATTTCAGTTCCGTCCTGAAAGGTTGCCTTAAGTCTTAAATCATCCAAGGTAACGGGCAGCACCTTACCGGTAACTGCAAGGACATCTGACATCTTCATAACTGCATCTTCAAAGTTATCAGATAAGCCATCCATGGCTGCTATGAATAAATTACCAAAGCTTTGTCCGCGCAAAGTACCATCGGTAAATCTATACTGCATAAGGTCCTCCATGAGAGCATCAGTATTAGCCAGTGCAACAAGGCAGTTTCTGATATCCCCAGGGGGCAGCATCTTCATTTCATCCCTTAATCTTCCTGATCCTCCGCCATCATCACCAACAGTGACAATAGCTGTAATGTTGCTTGTGTAGTATTTAAGTCCACGGAGCATGGTTGATAAACCGGTGCCGCCTCCAATTGCAACAACACGGGGCCCGTTGATCTGAAGCTTTTTTTCAACCATAAGACTGCTGATTTCACGTGAGTTTGTATCTACTCTCAACATGCCGTCTCTGACTAAGGAAACGAAGGTTTTTACACCCTCGTTTACACCAATGAACATCATTACAACACCTGATATTATTAAAAAAGCAAAATAAAGTATGTAGTTGGGGGCAAAGAACCTGTTTATCAGAATCTCCACAACACCTAAAATGAGCAGGGCAATACCAAGAATAACGAACAGTATCCACCTTTTTATCCCCACACCAAATCTTAACCATTCTTTTATTGATTTGACTAACATATTCCCACCGTATTCATCAAATCCTCATTCTTAAAGTATCTTCCTCAAGATCCCTGTGAACGGAATTAGCATGATATCCTTCCTCGCGGAGCTTAGCTGCGATGCTGTTGGCAATTGCCACACTTCTGTGTCTTCCACCTGTACAGCCAATCCCTATTATCAGCTGCTTTTTACCCTCCAAAACATAGTTTGGTATCAAAAAAATCAGCATATCCATTATCTTTGTCAAGAACTCTTTAGTTACCTCATTGCCCAGTACAAATTGCTGTACAGGTTCATCCATTCCGGATAAAGGTCTTAATTCTTCTATATAGAATGGATTCTCAATGAACCTTACATCAAATACAAGGTCACAATCAACAGGAACTCCATATTTGAATCCAAAGGAAACCACGTTTATATTGATGTTTGATTCATCAGCTTCAACCATGAGAAATCTCTTTTTAATTGTTTCCTGGAACTTTCTTAAGCCCATTCCGGTGGTGTCAATTACAACACTGGCTCTTTTCTTTATAGGCTCCAGAATTTCCCTTTCCTTTTCAATCCCGGTAATCAGTCTTTCCTTTGAAGATAAAGGATGTACCCTTCTTGTCTCCTTGAACCTTTTCACCAATTCCTCGTCTGAAGCATCCAGGAACAGAATATCAAAATCAAGCTTCTTTCCGCTTAATTCATTGATATTCTCTTCAATGTCATCAAAAAACTTTCCGGCTCTTATATCCATGACTAAGGCAACATCATTGAATTTACCCTCGGAATCCTGGAGGATTTCCGCAAACTTAGGTAAAAGATTGGGTGGCATATTGTCAACAACATAGTACCCAAGGTCCTCAAACACTTTTACAGCCTGGCTTTGTCCGGCACCTGAC
>JASDTM010000145.1:0-10316 GCA_041891535.1 Clostridiaceae bacterium | reverse complement strand
TGGTCAGATCTTCCGGAAGATCCACATATTCACGTATCCAATTTAATGATAGTTTCATAATTTCTCCTCCTATCTGAATTGATTCAGGAATCTTAAATCAGCACTGTGGAACAATCTTACATCATCCACTCCATACCTCATCATGACCAGCCTGTCCAATCCTATGTTGATATAAAAACCTGTCCACTCGTCAGGATCCAATCCTGCAGCCTTTAAAACATTTGGCTGTGGAGCACCACCCGGCATAACCTCAATCCAACCAACGTTCTTACAAACTTTGCAGCCTTTACCACCGCAAACATAGCACTTCATGTCTATTTCAAAGCCCGGTTCAACAAAGGGGAAGAACCCAACACGCATTCTGACATCAACTTCCATACCAAATACTTTTTCAAGAATGGTTTTAACCAAAAGCTTTCCTGATGCAAAGGAGAAATCCTTGTCAACAATCAGGGCTTCATATTGGAAGAATGCTCGCTCATGTCTTGCATCTGTACTTTCATTTCTGTAAACTCTGCCTGGATAAACAAATCTTGCAGGTGCGCCATGTTTTTGAAGATACCTGACAGATGCTCCGGTTAAATGAGGTCTTAAGGCAAGTCTTTTTGCTCCTCTTTCATTCTCGGTTCCTTCAATCCAGTATGTATCCATGGATTCACGAGCAGGATGCTCAGGAGGGAAGTTAAGATTATCAAATGCAAAAAGCTCACTGCTTATTTCATTTTCAGAGAAAATTTCAAACCCTAGGGAATTGAAAGCATCATTAAGATCGTATGCCATTTGAGTAATAGGATGAAGTCCTCCTCCAACCGGCTTATAACCAGGTCTTGAAAGATCAATTTCTCCTTCAAATGCAGAAGCTTCCTCAACTATTTCAGCCTCTCTTTTTTCCAATGCTGCCAAAATTGCTGATTTTAGCTCATTCAGCTCCATTCCTTTGGCTTTTCTCTCCTCAGGGGACAGGGCACCCATACCCTTCATTGCCTCAGTAATCTTTCCTTTTTTACCCAGGTAGTTATGTCTGACTTCTAAAAGTTCATTCAAAGTTTTAGCGTCACTTATTTCCTGGGAATAGCTTGTTTTGATATCAGTATCCACCTTACACCTCCAAAATAATATAAAATAAAAAAGCCCACGAAAAATCATGGGACGAAATTTCGCGGTACCACCCTTGTTGCAATCAAATTGCCACCTTCATGTTTTTAACGGATTTTCTTCCGATATGGACTACATATCACCCATATTGCTCAATGGTGAACTTCATCATTCTTCTTCCGTAAAGGATTTACAGCCATTGATCCTTTTTCTCTTACCGGCATCTATAAAGATTACTTTTCCATTTCCCTGCATTTCCATTATATTTTAGACGAGTTGTATATCAAAGTCAATTGAGTAAAAAACATGTTAAATATCACCTTAATTTTGAATTACCACGGTTAATCAACCTTAAAGAGTAGGGGATTACAGTATATTTATCATGTAACCGTTTTGTAATTCACTTGTAAGAATTACTACTCTATAATTTAATGTGATTATGTATCATTAGCAAACTATTGATAGTTATTGTTTACTCAGTATTATAAAGCTGTCAAAAACGGAGGTCGCTTTGCATCAAGGAAAATACCAGAAATTCTTTTTAATCATGCTTATCATTGTTATATTTTCAGGTACAAGTACACTAATCGCTCCAATCTTCATTCAATTTTGGCAAAGTCAAAATCAAGTCATTGATCTGCCAAGGATATTTCTTATAATTTTTTTATTAGTCTTATCTAAAATTTTATCAGTTCTCTTATCCATATATCGCGAAGGCTTTGCCATGCACTTTAATGAGAGAAATTTCAATGATTATTTGAACAGATACTTTGATTTGAAATATGATTATATTTTAGAAAAGGGTCCCGCAAATCTTTTAGAAAAGATCGGTCAGGCTGTAAATAGCATATATGCTTATATGACAGGGGACAATATAAGAAAATGGGCAAGTATTTTCACCTGTATTGTTTGCCTCATAATAATGGGGAGGGTCAACGTACTTTATGCAGTCATCATGAGTATGGTTATACCTGTAAATTACTATGGATTCAAATATTTGAATAAAGAGCTAAGCAAGAGGGCATCCGTTATGCAACAAGATACAAGCGCTGGCTTTCAAGAGATTCTGTCTGTCTTACAACAGACTGATTTTATCAAACAAGTGCCGGACTATAGTCTCTTAGAGCCCCATATGCAGAAATCTATCCATAAAATATACAGCAGTATCGCTAAAGTAAATAAATTTGCTCAATCTGGTTCTATAATCCTAGAAGGAATAACTATGTCAGTCCAAAACCTGGTTCTTCTTCTTGTGATTTATTTTTCAGTAGTAAACAACAACACCCCTTATAATCTGATAGTTGCGAGTGTTGTATTACCACTCTTTTTTCAAAATGTATCTATTATTACAAATTCAAACATAAGTAAGAGAGACTACAATGTTTCAAAGGATTTTTATAGTGAACTCTTAAATTCCAGTGAAGATAAAAAAGGAACAGAACCTGTATCCCAAATAAATTCTGTCAACCTGAATGTAGACAGCCTAACTGTAGCAGGAAAAACAATTAAATTCAGTGCAGTCGGGGATTTTGTTAAGGGGGATATTGTGCAGATTTGTGGTAAGAGTGGAAGTGGAAAAAGCACATTTGCAAAGACTCTAGTCAAATTCAGAAAACTTGATGGTATCCTGATTAATAACACTCCATTATCCAGAATTTCAACAAAAGCCATACGTGAAAAAATTGAACTGGTCCCGCAGACAGTACCAATAATAAAAGGAACTCTGAGAGATAATCTACTTCTTGGTATAAACGGAAGAGTGGTTGGTGATGAGGAGCTTATATCCAATCCATTGTTAGACTCCATATTTATAACTAAAAACCTTGATGATATTATCCATGAAAATGGAGCAAATCTCTCTGGTGGAGAAAAGCAAAGAATAGCAATTGCCAGGGCTTTGTTAAATGACCCTGATGTTCTTATCTTAGATGAGATTTGCAGCAACCTGGATGAAGCTGTAGCTGATGCAATTTACGAAAAAATAAAAGCTTTAAGATCAAAATATATAACCTTCATCATAACCCATGATCAGTTACCTGAAAATTTTGTTAATAAGGGAATTAATTGCCAGTAACATTCAATAGTAAACCAAACAATGTTTTTATAGTATCTTGAGTGTGAATAGTTAAACTGACCTCATAAATTATAGGTATGTCTTTCTGTTGAAAATTCCAAGGCTGTTATTGTATGATAGACTTACACTAAAAAAGTACTATACTTAAATAACACACGGGAATCATTTAAGTATACTTGGTTTTTTATTTTATTATCATTTTTGGAGGCTGCTTATGAACAGGGTAACAGTAAATATACAGGGTTTTGATTATACCCTGGTTGGTAGTGAGTCTGAGGAGTATTTAAACACCATTGGTTTTACAGTAAATAAAATGATTGACTCCATGCTCAAATCCAATAAAAAACTGAATATGTCCTCTGCAGCCATATTAACAGCCTGTAATCTTGTTGATGACAACATGAAACTTGAAAAACTGTCAGAGACTATAAAGGATAAGGAAAACAGTTTTTCATTAGAAAAGATAAAACTAGAAAAAGAAATTAATGCTTTAAAAGAGCAGCTTTCAGCTAAGGATATTGAGATAGAAAATGCCAAGGGTGTTGAGAGTGAAAGCTTGAAATTAAAGGATGAAGAAATAAAAAAGTCCCAGTCTGAGGTCAAGCTTCTCCAGGAATCAGTTAAAGAATACAGAGATGACAATGAAAAATTCTCAAAGGTAAATAAAGAATTGAAGTTTGAACTTCAGTCATATAAGTATAAGGTTTTGGATCTTCAGAACAAGCTTTTTGAGAATCAGATGAATGGCACAAAGGATAAGAAGAATACGCAAGCAAAAGTTAAAGAAGAAGAATAACAAAGTAAATTAATATGCAAAACTATTTAAAGGACCTTCTGGGTCCTTTTTCTTTTGGGTTTCTAACAATTCAACTGTGATATAATTTATTGGATATGAAAAATATAAATAAACCCGAATTATTAAGTCCCGCAGGGGACATGGACAGCTTAAAAGCTGGTATCTACGGAGGCTGTGACGCAATTTACCTGGGCGGACCAAAATTTTCAGCCAGAGCCTATGCCTCTAATTTTACCGATGAGGATCTTAAACAAGTTATTGAATATGCACATACATATGATGTGAAAATATACATCACCATAAATACCCTTATTAAAGACAGTGAAATCAAGGAGGCCTATGAATATGCTGTCAAGGTATGGAATATGGGTGTTGACGCAATAATCATTCAGGATCCAGGATTAATTTCACTTATACATAACAACAATCCCAAAATTGAGCTCCACGCATCAACTCAGATGACCGTCCATAATAAGCTGAGTGCAGAATATTATGTGGCCAATGGCTTAAAAAGAATTGTATTATCAAGGGAATTATCATTAGAAGAGATAAAAGATATTTCAGATGATATTGAAACCGAGATTTTTATACATGGTGCACTATGTATATCCTATTCCGGCAAATGCCTGATGAGCTCAATGCTCGGTGGCAGATCAGGGAACAGGGGAAGATGTGCCCAAAACTGCAGAATGCATTATGAACTTTTGGATGAGTCTGATAAGTCAGTTGCAAACGGGTATTTAATGAGTCCAAAGGACTTATCAACCCTGGATATTATGGATGCTGTCTTAAATACTGGAACTTCTTCTTTGAAAATTGAAGGCAGGATGAAGAGAAGGGAATATGTTTATGAGGCAGTTAACCAATACAGAAAAGCCATTGACGGAGATACTGTTAATGACAAGGGATTGAAGCAGCTATTCAACAGGGAAGGCTTTAACCATGCTTTCATGCTTGGCAACGACGGCAAGGATATGATGGCATTTAAGAGTCCAAAGAATACTGGATTATTTCTGGGAAAAGTCATCAAGGGTTCAGTGGTATTGGAAGAAGATATTGCCCTTGGTGATGGTATTAAAAATGGAGACTCCGGATTTATTCTTACAAAGCTGATTTATAATGGTAACCCTGTAAAATCTGCACTAAAGGGTATGAAAGTCAGTCTGTTTCCTAAGGACTATCATGATAACGATGTGCTCTATAAAACAAGTGACAGTGAGCTATTAAAAATCATAGACAAGAAACTCAATGAGAAGTTTCCTAAAAAGCATGGATTAACCATGGAGGTAACTTTTAATCCAGATAAACCATTTAATTTAAAGACTTCCTTCAGAAATACAAACTCCGAAGTTACTGGAAATAATCCTGAGCTTCCGATAAATGGTCCATTGTCAAAGGACAGAATAGAAGCATCTTTATCCAAGACCGGTGATACATCATTTACAGTGGATGAAGTCATCTTCAGTGATTTTGAAGATGGATATTATAGAATTGCAGAAATAAACGAACTCAGAAGAGCTTTGATTGAAAAGCTTCAGGAGTCGTTTAAAACTGTGGAAAGAACTGAAATTCCTGCTTCATTAAATGGATTCAAAAATAATTTTGAATCCAATGAACGACCAGAAAATCTGAAATTGATAGTAATATCAACCAGGGATCAGCTTAAAGCCTTTAGTGAAGTTAATGACGGAACTCTTATTCCTGTCTTTTATCCCTTCCACAGATATAAGGGATCCATAGCATTCAATGATGTCAAGGATTACGACAATTCAGGTAAACCTTACATGCTGAAATGTCCGGAGATTATCAAAACCGAGCTTAATACTGTTACAGGATTAATAGACTCACTTAAGAATATTGGCGGACTTTTAACTGACAATCCTGCCATGTTCAGACTTTATGGGGATAAGCTCAGGATTGTAGGCGACTATAAGCTGAATATCTTGAACAGCTACTCAAAATACTATTATAAAGAACCTGAATATTTCACTTTATCACAGGAACTTAATGGTAATGAAATCAGAGGAATATCCGGCAAAGTGAATTTTGTTGCAGTACTTTATGGAAGAACAGAATTAATGATATCAGAGTACTGTCCTGTGGGCAGCACTGTCGGCGGCAGGGCACATGGGGTGGAATGTTCAGTGCCATGCAGAAATATGGCTTACTCATTAAAGGATGATAAGGGAGAGAGCTTTCCGGTCATGACAGATATTTTCTGCAGAAGCTATATTATGAATTCAAAACCGGTGAATAATTTAGATCTCTTAGATGAGTATAGGAGAATGGGAATTAATTCATTCAGAGCCGATCTTACAAATGAGAACTATGATGAAGCAAAAGCAGTAATAGAAGGATTAAAAACGGAGGTTAGTGTTAAACTTACCGGATATACCCGCGGTCATTATAAGCGGGGCATCGATTAACATAAAATTATATGAATGAAAAAAGTTTATTAAAACTTGAATTTAATAAAATAAAAGAAGAGATAAAAAAAGGTGCGGTTTCTGGTGCTGGAAAAGACCTTATTGAGGAGATTATGCCTTTTGAGTCCAAAACCGAAGCTGAAACCGCTCTTTCAGAAACCAATGAAGCAGTGCGTCTTTTATCAGTAAAAGGGGCTCCTCCATTTGAAGGCTTGTATGATGTCCGGGATGGCATTTCAAGAGCAGGCAAGGGAAGTGTTTTAACACCAGGGGTACTTTTAAAGATTGCAAATATCTTAAGAAGCTCCAGGTTGCTATTAAAGTACTTAAGATCTGATGAAATTCCAAATACCAAGCTTTTAGACCTGTCATCCGGCATTACTGTTCTGTCAGCCTTGGAAGATGAGATAACAGGGGCAGTATCAGGGGAAGATGAGCTATACGACAATGCATCTCCAAAGCTTTCAACCATCAGAAGATCCTTTAAAGAAAAGTCATCTTCTGTTAAAGACAGAATCCAAAGCTTAGTCAGATCAAATTCAAAATATTTGCAGGAAAGTCTTTATACCATCCGTGGGGACAGATATGTACTCCCGGTTAAAGCAGAACATAAGGGTTCAGTACCAGGTCTGATCCATGATCAATCTTCATCAGGGCAGACACTTTTTATTGAGCCCATGTCCTTGGTGACTTTGAATAATGAACTAAAAGAGCTTCTGTTAAAGGATAAAGCTGAGGTGGAAAGAATATTAAGGGAATTGTCCTCGAAGGTTACAGACTCCTATGAAGCGGTGAAAAGAAACAGTGACATTGTTTATGAGTTTGACTCCATATTTGCCAAGGCAAAATATGCTGAGAGAACAGATTCCACTTGTCCTGTAATCAAAACGGACGGCACATTTGAACTTATCAGTGCAAGACATCCCTTGATTGATGAGAAGAAGGTTATTGCTTCAACTATTTATCTTGGAGAAAAATATACCAGTCTTGTTATAACTGGTCCTAATACGGGTGGTAAGACAGTTACTTTAAAAACCGTGGGACTTCTGCATGCCATGGCATTATCAGGTATTTTGATTCCTGTAAATGAAGGCTCACATATTTCATTTTTCAATGAAATATATGCTGATATCGGGGATGAACAGTCAATAGAGCAATCACTATCCACCTTCTCCTCACATATGACTAATATTGTAAAAATCATGGAAAAGGCAGATTCTGATTCCCTTGTTTTATTTGACGAACTGGGTGCCGGTACTGATCCTACTGAGGGCGCAGCCCTGGCCATAGCCATACTTGAGGAACTAAGGGAAAGAAACACAAGGGTTATAGCTACAACACACTATTCAGAGCTTAAAGCCTATGCCATGAGAACTGAAGGGGTTGAAAATGCATCTGTTGAATTTGATGTGGATTCATTACGCCCAACCTACAGACTCTTAATTGGAGTACCTGGAAAATCAAATGCGTTCCTTATTTCCAAAAGGCTTGGGTTATCCGATGACATTATTGACAAATCAAGGAGCTTGATCTCTGAAGACTCCTTGAAATTCGAGGATTTAATCGAGAACCTGCAGAAAAGTAATTTAACAGCTAAAGAAGATGCTCAAAAAAGCAGTACTATCAGGCGTGAGCTTGAAGAAAAGCAGAGGGAACTGGATGATAAGCTCAGTAAAATTGATACTTTAAGGGAAAAACAGCTGGAGGATGCAAAAAGAGAAGCCAGGTCAATACTGCGTGATGTTAAAGAAGAAGCAGATGACATACTTAAAACTTTAAGGAAGCTTGAAATGTCCGGTCAGACTGGAAATATCCGTCAAGAATTGGAAGATTCAAGACAAAGACTCAGGGATACCTATGATTTACTTGAGGTTTCAACTGATATTGATAAATCATCCAAAGAGGTTGATTCTAAAATCTTAAGCCGAATAAAGCCGGGAGTTGAATTATTCCATGAGGGCATAGGGCAGAGAGTAACTGTATTAACCAACCCTGATTCCAATAATAATGTCATGGTCCAAGCCGGCATTATTAAGCTGTCAGCAAATGCAGCAGACCTTAAGGTCACAAAGGAAATGAAGTCCGATATTAAAAAGAAGAAAAAGGAAGTTTCCTTGAATTTGAAATCTGTACCTCTTTCAATCGATTTAAGAGGCTTGGATGCAGAAGAAGCAGCCTTAAGAACTGACAGATATCTAGATGAGGCATCAATGGCCGGATTAAGCGAAGTTACTGTAATTCACGGTGTTGGTACCGGAGTATTGAAAAGACGTATATCTGAACTTCTAAGAAATCATCCCCATGTTAAAAAATACAGAAGGGGTGAATACGGAGAAGGTGGTATGGGTGTTACAATGGTGGAGGTAAAGTAAATGAAAATATTAATCAGCTCCTGCTTGGTGGGAAACATGGTAAGATATGACGGAACATCAAAAACAATGGATGGTCTTGAGTTACTGACAAGATACCATGAGCTTCTCCCGATATGCCCTGAGGTAGCCGGTGGACTGCCTATACCAAGGGAAAAAGCAGAAATTAAAGGGAATCCTGAAAATATTCTGTCAGGTACTGGTGGTGGAGTTTTTACTGGTACTGATGTTGATGTTACCGAGGAGTTTTTAAAGGGTGCCGGAATAACACTGGCTTATTGTGTAGAAAATAATATTGAAGCTGCAATTTTAAAAGAAAGATCTCCATCCTGTGGATCCAATTTTGTTTATGATGGATCCCATTCAGGTAAATTGATGGAGGGGAGAGGTATCACTGCTCATCTTCTTGGAAGCAGCGGTATAAAAGTATACTCAGAAACCAATTGGCAGGAATTTCTGCCTGAGGACTGTGACTACTAATAGATTAATTTTTAAAAATACCGGTTCTTTTGTATGTTATTTTCCAGTTTTATAATTTGTAATTTTCTTATTTAAATAAATTTTTAGGGGGATTCGTAGATATGAATGAAAAAGAAGTAAAAGACAAAGCACGGGAGCTCTTAAAACCATTTTGCAGAGTTTGTCCTGAGTGTAATGGAGTAGCTTGTAAGGGTGAAGTTCCAGGCATGGGAGGAAAAGGGTCAGGTCTTTCCTTTATAAACAACTACAAAAAACTAAAAGAAATAGATCTTCGCATGAAAGTATTACACAATGTAAAAGAGGCTGATACTTCTTGTAATTTCTTTGGGGATGACATGATTATTCCGGTTTTTGCAGCTCCGGTGACTGGCACAACCTTTAACATGGGCGGTAAATTAACTGAAACAGAATATATAACAAATGTCATAAACGGATGTCACAATGCCGGCATTACACCAATGGTCGGAGATTCAGCACTGCCAAGCTTTTTAACAGACAACCTGGCAGCTTTAAAAAAGGTTGAAAAACCAGGTATTGCTGTAATCAAGCCATGGGGAAATGATGAGATACTTGCAAGGGTTAAAACAGCAATGGAATCTAAAGTTTCAGCCATAGGAATAGACGTTGATGCCTGCGGACTTGTAACTCTTAACATGCACGGAAGGGGAGTATACCCTAAGTCCATGGAAGAATTAAAAGAGATAAAAGCAAACCTTCAGGTTCCGTTGATAATAAAAGGTGTATTGACCCTTGAAGATGCAAAGGTAGCTTATGAGTCAGGTGCAGATGCAATTGTTGTTTCAAACCACGGTGGAAGAGTATTGGACTGCGCTGTAGCAACCTGTGAAGTACTTCCTGAAATTGCTGATGAATATAAGGGGAAAATGACCATATTCGTTGACGGTGGAGTCAGAGATGGAGTTGACGTATTCAAGATGCTGGCTTTAGGTGCAGACGCCGTATTAATAGGCAGACCTTTTGTAACCTATTCCTTTGGGGGTGGGGAAGAAGCAGTTAAAGATTATATTTTAAAGCTTAAGAACGAGTTAAAGGGAGCAATGCTTTTAACCGGAGCT
>JASDTM010000144.1:0-10534 GCA_041891535.1 Clostridiaceae bacterium | reverse complement strand
CTGCGAGATGTGTATAAGAGACAGGTTCAGAATTGCCATGTCCCTCGTTGCCATGTTGTACTATCTATCCCTGTCCCTTGCACTTTTATCCAAGAAGAAATCGGACAAAGCCAATACAGTCAATCCACGGAAACTTGGAAATATATCTCCGGTTACAGCCAACACCATACTGACAGTGGTCAATATCCTGTTTCTGATCTATACCATAGTTCAGATTTCGGCATATTTCTCATTCAGTACCTTCACAGGCACCCAGACCGCATCGATGATTTCAGACTTCGGAAGATCCGGCTTCTTCAGCTTGCTGCAAGTCATGGGAATAAATCTTGCTCTTCTGACTTTCCTTAAAAGAAATACTAAAAAGACGGAAAACAGTTCACCGATCACCGCTGCATTATACAGCTTCACCTGGCTTTTCACCGGAGGCCTTACCATACTGAGCTACTTAAGGATGGTCACCTACGAATCAGAATATGGGTATACATATTTAAGAATAGGGGTTAAATTTGCACTGGTATTCATATTCATTGCCCTGATTGGCTTCCTGCTCTACTTCATAAACAGCGAATTCAAGCTTATCAAGTTCTGTACCATTTCAATATTGATACTTGTAACCATAATGTCCACCTTGAATATTGATGCTATCATCGTTAAAAAAGCCGTCGAAATATATTCAACTAAGGGCAGGCTTGATACTGAGTTTTTATCAAAGCTATCTACTGATGCTTATCCTGTATTAACTGAGACCTTCCATTTTAATGGTCAGATGACAGAAGATGAAAAAGAGCTTAAGCGCCAAGCCTACTATACCTTAGAGAATCTTAAAACCTACGTGTTTAGGGACGACTTTCTCTCCACAACTTTCAATGAAAAAGAGCTCATTGAGAAAATCAAAACCGGTAATCTCTTAGTCAAACCTTAACCAATACAAATAATAAAGTTAAAAATCCATCTAAAACTAAAAGAACCAATTTCTGTATTTCAAAGTGTGAATTACAGAAATTGGTTCTTTTATGGTTACTATATTTTAATTCAAAACTTTTAATCCAATCCTTCGGGAAACTCTCTTCCGGTCAGGACGTTTTGATAAAATCCTGCAGACCCGGGTCTTACTCCTTCTCTTTTGATAAAGACACCATAGCCGTTAAAGGCGATTCTTCCATCCTCATCCAGTGCTACAATGTACTCTTCACCTTCAATCAGGTCAACATAGCTCTCGTCAGTCATCCTAAGATAAATTCTCTTCAAATCCTCTTTTGCAATGGTATCATAACCAAACAATTTATTATTTTCCGCAGATTCAGCTTCAACCACCTTATCCAGAGTAATATCTCCTCCGTCTATATAGATGACCGTTTCTTTCCTTTTTCCGGCTTTTGCAAGTCCGTAGGTTGCGCTGACTTTATATGGAGTAACTGGACTTACTGAACCTGAAAGTGACTTATCCGGAATTATTCCCTCAAGCTTTTTTAATACTTTTACAAAAACAACTGATTTTGCATTCTTTAGTACATTCATGGGATCCTTGGGGTCAGCAATCCAACCCACATTCCGCCCGCCCATGCTCCAATAAAATTTCCCGTTCTCGATCCTTGTATTTTCTGTTGTATACTTATCTACAAGATCATCATCAATCTTCAGTATTTTCATTTCAGAAGGAAGCGGTTTTTCAGTCAATACGTTCTTAAAGCTGTCGGTAATGATATCTTTTTTAAAGATACCATACCCTCCGCCGATGATATTTCCAAAATCATTTACTGCCACAACATAGCTTTCCCCTATTTTCATTGGGTAGTAGCTGTCATCATAATAGGCAACGTACATTTTATCCAGGTTTTCCTCTTTGACTCCGTCAAGCTCTTCTGCAATTAATTTCTTTTCATCCAGCCCCCTTATGTAATGCCTGAGGGTGATTTCTCCTCCTGAGGATGTCAAAACCATTTCCTTGTCATTGGTTTTACCGGCAAGTACTTTTATAAGATCGACTTTATACTTGGAATCGGAAAATCCGATATTATTCGGATAATCTGACTCCAATTTTTCAGTTACTTTAACCTCAGCCAGAAGAGTGGCTCTGCCTAAAATTTCATCAGGATTTTTCTGGTCATAGGTCCAATTTACCCCTCTTATATTCTTCCCGACAAAAAATTTACCTTCTTCAAGATACCCACCTAATGCCATCAGTTTTTGATATTCATAAGGAAGTACTTCAGTTTTATTATCTGAACCTGAGGTGGTTGTTCCAGATGAAACAGATTTTACACTTCCCACATCAGTATTTTCGTAAGCGGCTTTATTGTCCACTCCGCATGCAGAAGTTAATAATAACAGAATCAGTGACACAGAAATAACTTTAGCCCTTTTCATATACATCCCCCCGCAGTCTTATACTTACTACCATTTGCAATCTGGCTTATTTTATATTTAATGTTTTTACTGTATATCCCTCACCAATGGGTATGAATTCTGCTTTATATCCGGTACCCAAAGGAAGTTCAGAAACCTTATTGTCAGTTGTTTTCTCATCTATTCTTTGGACAGCTCCGGAAGAAATAATTGACACCAACAATATCGCCCCCACTGTTATAAGCTTTTTCATCAAAATCCCTCCTGAACTTCTATTGTTACATTTTCATTTGCCTCACCGGATGAAAAATTTAAATCGATCTTCCAGCTCCTGGGTTTATCTTCCTTTGTATTTCCTATTTCTATATCATAGAACAATGTTCCATCCGGAGTGACATTAACTTTTTTTGAATCTATTGGTTTTTGATTAGCCATTGAAGAAGCATCTATTTTTTCATAGTTTGGATTAGTTTCAACCACCGTTATTTCACCGTCTATTGTAATCTTATCTGAATTGACCAATGTGACTCTTAATATCTTCTTACCTTCAATATTAACAATTTCACCCGATAGTACTGGTCTTAGTTTAATTTCCTCAGTTGCACTCGGGTTCGGGTTATATGTTGCAACTGGAGCCATTCCTCCAGCTACTTCCTTCACATTGTCTGCTGACTTGCTTTGATCCAATGCCATTCCACTTGTTGCCTGGTTCCTTGCAACTCCTGATCTACCTAAAATGTTGTTTATTACCGGAGTAATAGCAACCATTAAAACTATAGCTGCAGCTACAGCACCATACCTGAATCTTGAAGCTCTTCTTCTGTTTTCCATTAACTTCTTGACTTCTATTTCCTTGGCTCTGCTGTTCAATTCTATTGGATTTGAATCTGTTGCAGTTAAATCTACAGATCCTATGATGGAAGCAACATTCGATTCTTCAAGATGCTTTTGTTCCAAGTATGCTTTTTCCAGATTTTCAAGAATTCGCTTTTCTGATTTTTTTCTTAATTCAATTTCTTCGAATGTATCTTTAAGATCCTTATTCATCGTAGCCTGCCTCCTTTAAATAGTTTTTCATTTTATCCCTGCCTCTAATCAGCCTCGTTTTAACTGTGGACAGGTTCATTTCAAGTATTTCTGCAATTTCATTGGTATCATAGCCTTGGATATAGTACAGGTATAAAATCATTCCATAGGTCTCATCCAGCTTGAAAAATTCGTAAATGGCATCATTTGCCCCATCCGGATAATCCTCATATATACCTGCAATAGCTTCATTTAACTCAGCATCTGTGAAATGCCCTCTCCTTGACCAGTACCTCAGTTTATCAGTGCAGGCATTTCTTGCCACGGTTACCAGCCAGGATCTTATATGCTCATCTGATTCAAATCTGTCATTTGAATTGATGTACTTGATAAAAACCTCCTGGACAATGTCATCCGCATCATCAGGATTCTTAACATGTATCAGGCATATATGGTAAACAAGCTTTTTATTCTTTTCAAAAACTTCTCTGAAATCAGCCTTCATTTACTTTCCTTCCGCTGCATGACCGATTTGCTCTATCAATAACAGCTACGTTTATTTTGTGCTCCAGGATTCAAAACTTTAAAAAATTATTTATCACATAAAATTCCATATGTATATTTTTATTATGACGGCCATTAATATTATTTCAACCTGGATTAATTACTCTTCATACCAAAAGAGTGCATAAAATAATACCTCGAGAGAATCGGATATTATCATCCAGTTCTCTCGAGGTATACATTACTTAGATTAGTCTAAATCTTCTATTCTGTTAAATAATATTGGCACCTAGAGAGTTTTTGAAATGATTCAACGCCACCTCATGAGCATCCGGGTTAAAGGTTGCTACACAGCTTCTAGGAACTGAAATATCATAGCCTAAATTATAAGCATCCACTGCAGTGTGCAAGACACAAATATCTGTACAAACACCTGTCAACACTACTTCTTTGATATCAAGACCTCTTAGTAGTGAATCAAGTGGAGTCCCATGGAATGCAGAGTATCTCGTTTTATCGAACCAATACACATTCTTTTTGTCCTTGATCTTTTTATATGTGTCCTTAAGCTTTCCAAACAGCTCTCTGCCAGGTGTTCCTTTGATATTATGCGGTGGGAAAAGCTTAGTTTCTGGATGACCTTCATCATTTTCTGTGTGGTAATCCATGGCAAAAACAACTAACTCACCTGAATATGCATACTCCAATACAAGATCATTAAGATCCTTCTCTATGGCCTGGGCAGCCTTCCCAGCAGTCAACTTCCCATCATCAGCAACAAAATCATAGGAATAGTCTATAACTAAAAGAGCTTTATCCATTTAGTCCACCTGCCTTTTTAGTTATTTCAATCTTCCTAGTACTTCATTGTATATAGCATCAGCCATTGGTACATACTTTGCCAACATATCATCAGTGCTCTTATTCAGTCTTTCTGCAAACTCCTTATCCTTCATAAGCTTTGAATTGATATAGACATTAAGGCTTGCACCCTGAAGTGCTGCAGCACAGAATTTAACTCCGACTCCAACGTCACTGATGGCAATTGCAGTTCCCTTTGCAGCGAACTCCTTATGTAGCTCAATTGCTTCACAAACCTTCTCCATTATTTTTACCGGTACTTCACTTGCAGTTCTTAGAGCTTCTTCCATTACTCTGTCTTTTTCAGCTTTTTGTTCTTCAGTTTCTTTAGGCAGCCCATATGCTCTGGATAGCGGTTCAAAACCCAGCGCGTCCTGCTCAACCAACTGAAGGAAATCTTTTTGAAGAGCATCAGCTTTTTTCTTAAGCTCAATGATATCTTCCTGGACATCAGCATATTTCTTTTTACCAAGAGTCAGACTTCCAACCATGTTTCCAAGTGCAGTTCCGATTGCTCCAACTAAAGCAGAAGCTCCTCCGCCACCTGGTACTGGTTCCTTTGAAGCCAATATTTCCACAAATTCTTCACAAGACAATTTTGTATAATCCATAATATCCTCCACTATCCATAATGATATTTTTATCCATATACCTTATAGTACCATTAACCAGCCATGGAATTAAGGCCCTTACCTATTTTTGACAAAATGTTCAAGATGTGGAATCAAAACAGAAAAGGATGCCGTCCTTATTTTTAAGAAACAGCACCACTTCAAACTATTATTCAACCTAAATTAAGTGCAACTATTTAGTATCCTTGATTCTGAATCAGCCATGGAGAGTTTTTATCTTTTCTTACAAGAATCATGCTCCATCCAATAACGTCTCTATCTTTGATGGGTTCTACAGAATCTTCAGGAAGCTTAACATTGTAGTTCACTTTAAAAACAATGATATTCTCTATACCGACTTCCTCTCCATTTAAGATTCTAGGAGCTCCTAACCTAAAATTATCATCAGAAACAAAGTCAATACTGAGAAGCTTAGTTACCCCTTCTCCTATAAACTGTACATTTTCAGGTTTTTCAAATGGAACCATTGTCTTCATTACAGCTTCTCTATCCCGATTTTCCTGGCCTTTAAAGTATTCTCTCACAACTTTTTCAGCTGCCTCAATTTCTGCTTTTGTAAATCCAGGATATTCTCTTGGGATAGCTGCATTTATTGAAAAAATATCGGATATAGATTTAAAACTGCCATCCTTGACATAGGAAGAACTTTGATCCATTGCACTCACAACTGATTTATCGTCTTTTGAATATAAAAAGTGTTTTACCTTGGTTCCATCTGAATAAAAGGTTTCTATCTTTATACTCTCCCCCATTTTATTCACAGCACTACCCGTAAAAAAAGTTGATTGCAGGTAGTAGTCCATCAGAACATCAGTTATTTTTTTTGTGTCCTCTGGAGAAGATACAACCGTTCTTCCTATTATCATTCCATTGTTGTTCTTTTCTAACTCATACCTGACTCCATTCCCCAATAGTTTAGTTTTGTCTGGTGCAAAATCTGTTGGAACAAAATTCCATTTTGACATCCAATCCTTATCAGGAATAAAAGCTGAGTCATCAATAATAATTCTTTCACCCCCAAAAGATGTTATTTTATGCAGCATTCCGTCATTTGTAGTAATCAATAGAGTTTGACTTACCTTCCCTGGTTCAATTCCTTTTGATGTTTGCTTACCACTTATGCTATTTAAGTAGCCGACTACTTCTATAATCTCATCTTTAGTGAATGGTTTATACCTATCTAATCCACCCCCACTTTCCAATAATTCAAGCTGTGATATGTCAGATGCTTTCAGGTTATGAATCCAATCCAGTGATTTGCTCTTACCCAATGGATTTGTTATCAGTCCATATAGGAGTACTGCAGCAATAGGTATTGCTATCATAAGAATCAAAGTCTTTGGTTTTTTGTTGTTCAATATTCTTTTTACCCTGTCCTCTGAATTACCTTCTCCAAATGCTAGCGGATGACCGGATAATGCCATGTTATCTGCTGATATTCTGACAATTGATGTGGCGTATGCTTTTTTCATGGAGATAGGTTTGTTTTCAAGGACCACCTTATCACACGCCACCTCAAGATCATTACCGAAGTAATGGAATGCCAGCCAAACAAGGGGATTAAACCAATGGATCAATGTAATAAAGTATGCAACAATCCTCTTAATATGGTCTAATCTTGCTATATGAGTCTTCTCATGCTGGAGAATATATTCTCTTTCCTCGTCAACAATTTCTGATGGTATATAAATTTTAGGATTTATTATCCCCAACACGAAGGGTGTTTTAATAATGCTTGTTTCATAAACTCCTTCTTCAATTAATGTGGATGGATTAAGATGTTTTTTAAGCTTGATATAAGATACAACACTTCTTGTCAATAGAAGGAGAAATACTCCTGCCCAAAGTAGGGAAGCTATTTTTATGAATAGTGAGGTATAGTCAATATTGACATTTGCCTGACTGGTTTGAGTAACAGCATTGATAACTGTTTCAGTTATCTTAACTTGGCTTATTACCTGTGGAGCGGCTGTAAATACTTCCGTTGATGGGGCAATATATGCTGTTTCAATATTTCTCGGTATCAAACTCAAAGCACTTTCAATTGAGAAAGGTACTACCAATCTGAAAGCAATTAACAGCCATAGTGCTCCCTTAACTAAGTTATGGGCATTTTTAAATATTGTTCTGAACATCAGTACAAAGAAAATGACATAGGAGGCAGTTAGGCTCATATTTAATATGGATAGGAACAGCTTTTCCATAATCAATCCTCCCTATGTTCATCAATAAGATGCTTTAGTTCTTCAGCCTGCTTTTTAGAAAGTTTTCCTCCACCAATAAAGGATGTCAGAAATTTTGGCAAGGATCCTCCGAAGGTATCTTCAACGAACATTACACTTTGGTCCCTGTAATACTCATCCTTTGATATTAAAGAGGTCACGGTTGCATTTTCATTCTTAAAAATACCACGGTCACATAGCTTTTTAAGAACCGTATAAGTTGTGGATTTTTGCCATCCCAACTCACTTTCAGCGATTTTTACAAGATCTCCTGAGCCTAATGGTTCTTTATCCCATATTATTTTTGCGAATCTTTCTTCTGCTTCCCCAAGTCTTTTTACTTTCATATCATCCCTCCAAGTCTATTGCATATAGACCTTAATTTAAGTCTACTGATTATAGACCAAAAGGTCAATCACTATTTTCAAAAAATTTAAGGTAGCAGGTGTTTTAATCCTGCTACCGAGATTTTATTATTAAATTTTCATAATCGTTCTTTCGAACCAACATCCTTACAAATGCCTTTTTAATCAGAATTATCAAATAATCGGAATATGTTCAATATTGAATTTATTGTTTATTATCCATCCAACACATATTTGCACTGATATCGATCTAGAGTTCTTTACGCTCCTGACATTTGCTTTAGCTAAGTCGTTAGACTTTGCATTATATTTTAGTTTTACTTTTTATCAACTTATTACCAATTAAAGCTTGCTGTATAGTTAACCTCTTCCAGGTTTGTACTTTATCGCATTTACGTTCCTACTGAACTTGTATGCTAACGCTTATATCCCTTACCGGACCTGTGCGTATCTGTTATAATCCCTCTCGGATTTGTACAGTTGAAGCTTTTAGGTATTGGCTATCCATCAAACGTCCAGCTTTCTTAATCTATTGATCATTGGATCTTTGACCGCTGGGTATTAAATAGCTATGCTATATTACCAAATTATGGTCATTAATTGTTAAGATGCTGTGTTTGGTGGATCTGCCTTCAGTTCTTCCTGCATCGGCTACCACCTCTTTCTTATTAAATTTTTAACTTTTTCTCTGTACTAAAGCGTTTCAAGTTTTAGTTCAGATCTCCAAAAGGATAGCTTAGATAATTTACTTTTTAAGGTAGTTTTCTAATTTTCTAAAATCTTAAGGGTATTTTATTTCATCCTTAGACTTAATCCTTCCATCCGTAATCCAAATTTTACGGGAATTTTCTTTTCTTCCGGGTCTATTTTCTTATTACTTTGAGGTTTTTGATCCTTCCAGGTATTTTCTTTTCTTCTGGGTAACTTTCTTTTAAGAAATTTTTATTCAGGGTATTTGTTTCATCCGGAGTTCCAATTTACATTCGGGAATTTTCTTTTCTTCCGATAAAGCATTTCCAGGCATTTTATGTCTTCTGGTTTTGGATCAGCTTTCCTTTGGATTACTACTATAATAAACCATTTTTAGTTCTAAATCAATACTATGAAACGGTTGTGTCCAAGCCATTTGTCATTATATATGTATTTTTTATGATAAATTGTCAATGGCGTGTTATAACCCTGTAACTGCCATGGACAGTGTCTTTCAGAGTTTTACAAATAAGATAAACACTTTCTGTCAATCTTTATTAGTGAAAATGACTTTTAATATCCTAATATTTAGCCCAGTTTTTTCCAAAATTGATTTTAGTATTTTTTATCTACTTTTCCATTTGCATAGGATGCAAATCTGCCCATTTCCCTTGGATTAACCGGATCATATATTGTCCATGGCCATCCACCGAATTCAGTTTCCCGGTATTCCCTGGCAGTTTCTATTATCTCTTCCTTCGTATTCATGACAAAGGGTCCGTATATTGCAACAGGTTCATTTATTGGTTCCCCCTCAAGGAGAAGTATTTTGCTCTCCTTTGAAGCATTGTTTATGGTAACTACTTCAGAGCCTTTTAGCTTGACTCTGCTGCCTGATGGTATTTCTTTGTCGTCAATTATGATGGATCCTTCACCTTCATAGAAGTATATATTCCTGTTGGTGGTGTCAGTTCCTTTTGGCAGATCAATGCTTCCATTTGGTTCCAGAATTATATCAAGGATTCTCATATTGTGCTTCTCATCCTTTGCCCAGGAGGCAACTGTAGGCTCCAAGCCTTTGATGTTGTTGAAGCTTCCGTTTATGAGTCTTACAGTGTAGTTTCCTTTGTTTTCAATTATCGGTATATCTTCACTCCATAGCATTTTATATTCAGGTTCCACCATTTTATTCTTTGCTTCAAGATTAAGCCATATCTGGAAAAGCTCTCCTCTGTTGCCGGAGTCCATATTAAGCAGCGGGAACATTTCAGCATGCTGAACTCCCTTACCGGTTGTAAGCCACTGAACATCGCCATTTCCATACCTTCCGAAGGCTCCCATGGAATCAAAATGATCCACAAAGCCGTCCTTCATTATAGTTACAGTTTCAAAGCCCCTGTGTGGATGTGCAGGAAATCCGGGTACTGTTTCTCCGTGGTACATGGAGAATCCATCCTTCCAGGAAAAATCCTGACCAATATCTCTGCCCTCCAATGATACAGCAGGTCCCATTTCTTCATTGCCTGCCGGATAAGTATCCACATGGTGCATTACAGCAAGATAAGGACTTTCAGTTTTCCATTGGAATCCAAGCTTCTCTATTTTTAAAATTCTATTTGACATTCATTATCAACTCCTTACATTTACTATACCATAAATTTGATGCTTATGGTTACTTAAAGTAAGTTTAATGATTTTTATAATATTTTTTGGGGTTTAACATGGTTTAGATAATTTTCCCCATAAAAAATGGACACACATGAAGTGTATCCATTTTTTTGTCCCTTAAGCTTTTGCTTTCGGGTTATATTTTGTTATTACTCGATTATCTTTGTAACAACGCCTGAACCAACTGTTCTTCCACCCTCTCTGATGGCGAATCTTAATC
>JASDTM010000143.1:5142-10539 GCA_041891535.1 Clostridiaceae bacterium | reverse complement strand
GAAGACCTTTTTGTATTTACAGAAAAACTTTCACTCTCTCGATAAATATTAAAATCTCACCCTCATCAGAATTCTATTGGTGAGGGTGTTCTAATTGATATATCCTGTAGTATTGTTTAATTGCTGTTGCTCAGCTACTGACAAGCACTCCATAATGTTTTGTCTGTTTCAAATGCTATAATTTAAAAAAATAAGTGGAGGGAATATTAATGAGAATGATTGAAGTTTTTCAATGTGAATTGAATAGAACCATTCCTTTGGAGTACCTTGGTAAAGTAAAATATGTAGGCAAGTCCTTCGGTGTGGATTCATTAACTAACGGTAAAGAATATGCAGTTGTAGTTGATAAAAACAACCATATTAAAATCGTTGATGACAGCGATGAAGATTATTTATACAGCCTTGATAATCCTGGTCCTGGAAATGGTCCACCCATGGGAAAATTCGTTGTTGTAGATGATCCCGATGGTGTTTTAGAAAAATTAATTAAGCCCTGGTAAATCTACGATATTAATTAGTTTTCCGTAATTCCCTTGGTTTTCTGGTTTTGCTTGGTTTTCTGGTTTTGCTTGGTTTTCTGAATTTTCAGGCTCACAGATTTTAAGAATGTATTTTATCATTTCCAGGAAGGCTTGTTATAAGGTTCCGCGTTAAATGTGGGAGGGTCTGTTTGAAAGTTTATTTTAAATACAAAAGATGGTACAGGTTTCCCCATACCATCTTTTGTATTTTTTAATTATCTCTTCTTCTTTTCAAGAACATGTATTGCCAATCCGTCTATTCCTGCTACCGCTTCGTAAAGCGCTTCAGGAAGAGTTGGATGCGCATGCATGGTCCTTCTTATATCCTCAACACCCATTTTGTTGTTTATAGCAAGAATTGCCTCATGGATGATGTCCGAAGCATGTGCTCCGAATATATGGACTCCTAACAGCTTGGAGTTCATATCAGTTATAACCTTGACCAATCCGTCAGTCTCGCCAAGTGCAAGAGCTTTTCCGTTTGCAGCCATCATGAACTTGGAAGTTTTGTATTCTACTCCCTTTTCCTTGAGGATCTCTTCGGTATCTCCTACGGATGCGATTTCTGGCAGGATGAATATGCAGTTAGGCACTTCAACATGCTCAGGTTGGATTCCGAGAATATCGAGTTCAGCGACCTGAATACCCTGGTGCTCTGCAGCGTGAGCTAATAGGGCATAGCCATTGACATCTCCTATGGCGTATATTCCTTCAACATTGGTTCTCCATGCATCGTCAACCTTTATGTAGCCTCTATTCAGTTCGATGCCTGCTTCCTCTAAACCTAAGTTCTTTGTTACAGGGGTTCTTCCCATTGCTAATAGTACATACTGAGCCTCAGCGTCAACTTGCTGGCCGTTCTTCTCATATGTAACGGTATATCCGTTCTCTGATTTTCTGATATTAAGTGGCTGGGATTTTACGTTTATTTCGATACCCTGTTTCTTTAAAACAGGAGTAGCTCTCTTCACGACTTCCCCATCAACCATTCTCAATATGGCAGATCTAACAATTACATTTACTTTAGTTCCAAGCTCTGCATAGATTGAAGCAAATTCCATTGCAACAACTCCGCCGCCTAAAACTATCATTGATTCTGGGATTTCCTTCATAGCAAGAAGTTCATCAGAAGTCAGAAGCCCTTCAGTGTCAGCACCTGGAATAGGTGGAGTCTGAGGTGTAGTTCCTGTTGCGATTACTATGGTGTCAAAGGATTCTTCCTTATCCCCTTCTTCATCCTTCCAGGTTATCTTCTTACCAGCTTTTAACTTTGCTTCAGTCTTTATGACTGTAATCCCATTTCCTCTGATCAGCTGTTCAACTCCGGAAACCAGAGTTTCAACAACATTCGCTTTTCTTTCGTATATCTTATCTGCATCGACGGTTACTTCCGGTACTATAAAACCATAGTCGTGTGCATGTCTGATCTCGTGGTATACTTCCGCACTCTTATGAAGTGCTTTGGTAGGTATGCATCCTCTGTTAAGACATGTTCCGCCTATTCTGTCTTTTTCAAATATGGTTACGTCACACCCTAGCTGAGCATATCTTATTCCGCAAACATATCCACCGGGTCCGCCACCGATAATGGCAACCTTTTTACTCATCCTGTAAATCTTCCCTCCATCTCAGGACTGGATTCTTAACTGCAGCAACTTCATCAATTCTTCTAACAGGAGTATTGTGAGGAGCAGTCTTGAATACTTCCGGAGTCGTTCTTGCTTCTTCAGCAATCTTCTTCATTGCATCAATGAACGCATCCATTGTCTGCTTTGATTCAGTTTCAGTAGGTTCAACCATTAATGCTGAGTCTACTATAAGTGGGAAGTATATTGTAGGTGGATGATATCCATAGTCGATTATTCTCTTTGCAACTTCAAGAGTTGAAATTCCGTTGGTCTTATCTCTAAGTCCTGAGAATACAACCTCATGCATAGTAGTCTTATCGTTAATGGTCTTGTAGTCATCCTTCAAAGCGAACTTCATGTAGTTTGCATTTAGAACTGCACTTTCAGATGCTGCCTTCAAGCCCTTTGCACCCATTGTATGGATGTAAACATAAGCACGAAGAGCAACTCCGAAGTTACCATAGAAGCCCTTTATCTTTCCTATTGAATCCGGTCTCTTGTAATCCCAATAGTAAGTTCCATCATCCTTGACTGCTGCAACTGGTACAGGCAGATAAGGAGCTAAAGCTGCCTTACAAAGAACTGGTCCTGATCCAGGTCCGCCACCGCCGTGAGGAGTAGAGAATGTCTTATGGAGGTTCATATGCATAACGTCAAAGCCCATGTCGCCAGGTCTTACTTTACCCATGATGGCATTTAAGTTTGCTCCATCATAATATAGTAATCCACCTGCCTCGTGGATGAGGTCAGCAATTTCCATAATGTTCTCTTCAAACAATCCAAGAGTTGATGGGTTAGTTAACATGAATCCAGCTATCTCATCATTAAGTGCCTTCTTCAATTCTTCAACATCAACAGCTCCTGAAGGAGTCGAAGGGATCTCAACAACGTCAAATCCTGCAACAGAAACTGAAGCTGGGTTTGTTCCGTGAGCTGAGTCTGGAACTATAATCTTAGTTCTCTTAAGGTCTCCTCTCTTTCTGTGGTACTGCTTGATTAAAAGTAGTCCAGCAAGCTCGCCGTGAGCAGCTGCTGCAGGCTGAAGTGACAATGCATCCATTCCGCCTATTTCGCAAAGGTCTTTACCTAACTTGTAGAATACTTCCAAAGCACCCTGTACCTCAGTAGGATTCTGATACGGATGTATCTTTGCGAATCCAGGAAGAGCAGCGATATCTTCGTTTATTTTAGGGTTGTATTTCATAGTACATGATCCTAGTGGATAGAATCCTGCATCTATGGAATAGTTAAGTTTTGATAAAAGTGTGTAGTGTCTGATGACATCCAGCTGAGTAACCTGAGGAAGATTGAGTTCAGTCTCTCTTCTCAGTTCCTTAGGAAGGAATTCATCTAAATCAACTTCCGGCACATCAAGTGCTGGCAACTGGCTAGCGCGTCTGCCCGGTGAAGAAATATCAAATATTGTTTTTCTGTATTTATCAAACAATTACATCACCTCCAGAGCTTTGACCAATTTGTCGATTTCTTCTTTTGATCTGTTCTCAGTTACTGCGAACATACAAGCCTTTTCAAGACCAGCCCAGTTAAGGTTCAATGGTCCTAAAAGTCCCTGTTCTGCTAATTTGTTGTTAACTGCGTTAATATCAAGGTCAGTTTCCATTACGAATTCTTTGAAGAACGGTCTGTTGAACTTAAGTTTGAACTTTCCGGTTTCTTCTAGTTTCTTTGCAAGGTAATGAGCCTTCTGTGCTGACTGGTATGCAGCTTCCTTTATTCCATCAGGACCCATAGTTGCAAGATAAACTGCTGCAGCTATTGAGTTAAGAGTCTGGTCAGAACAGATGTTGGAAGTTGCCTTCTCACGTCTGATATGCTGCTCTCTTGCCTGTAGAGTAAGAACATATGCATTGTTTCCATCAACGTCCTTTGAACGTCCTATGATTCTGCCTGGCATTTTACGAACTAACTTGTCAGTTATGTTCATGAATCCAAGAACCGGTCCGCCATAGTTTAGGTTCTGACCAAGAGTCTGTCCTTCACCAACAACTATATCTGCACCATATTCTGCAGGAGTCTTGATAAGTCCTAATGATATAGGATCTACCTGAACTATTAAAAGTGACTTGTTGTCATGAGTCTGCTTCTCTATTGAGTCATAGTTTTCTACGATTCCATAGAAGTTAGGATTCTGAACAACAACTGCTGCAACATCCTTGTCCATCTTTGCTGCAAGCTTGTCTTTGCAAGTATGTCCATCATTGAGTCCTACGTACTCAACTTTGATATCTCTGAAATCCATGTATGCTTCCAAAACCTTCTTAGTTTCTGGATTAACTGCTTCAGAAACAAGTATCTTGTTTCTTCTCTGTGACTGAGTTGCAAGAATTGCAGCTTCAGCAGCAGCAGTAGCACCGTCATACATTGAAACGTTGGATACATCCATTCCAGTCAAAAGACACATCATGGACTGATATTCCCAAACACCCTGAAGAGTACCCTGAGCTATTTCAGGCTGATAAGGAGTGTAAGCTGTGTAATATTCGCTTCTTGATACAATATGCTTTACTGTTGAAGGGATATAGTGATCATATGATCCAGCACCCATAAAGCAGGTTAAATCTTCAATGGACTTATTCTTAGCTGCCATTGCGCCAATTTCACGTCTGATCTCTATCTCAGACTTACTATCACCGATTTTCAGATCATCCTTTAATCTAACGTCCGCTGGGACTGACTTGTATAAATCGTCAATGGAGGAAACTCCGATTGACTCAAGCATGACCTTCAAATCTTCCGGGGTTACCGGTAGATATGGATGGTTCAAGTCTTATGCCTCCTCTTCAAGAAGTTTTGTGTATGCTTCAGCGTTAAGTAGTTCTTCAAGCTCTGCTGCATCTTCTAATTCAACAGCAACAAACCAATTTCCCCATGGATCTTCGTTAAGTTTTTCTGGAGCGTCAACTACATCTTCGTTAACCTCTACAACTTTTCCTGAAACTGGCATATTAAGGTCTGTAGCAGCCTTAACTGACTCAACTACGCCGTAAGCCTCGCCCTTTTTGAATTCTGAATCTACATCTGGAGCCTCTGCATAAACTATAGATCCTAGATGATGCTGTGCATAATCTGTCAATCCGATGTATGCCTTGTTTCCGTCAACCTTTACCCAGTCATGATCCTTTGTGTACAGTAATTCGTTCTTAACTTCCATTTTTGTCTCTCCTTGTTTTACAATTAATTTATTATTGTTGTTTTGAATTTTTGATTTTTTTCAAGATACTTAATTG
>JASDTM010000143.1:0-5132 GCA_041891535.1 Clostridiaceae bacterium | reverse complement strand
CCCAGAACATTATTCTTACTCCTACAGAATTTTATTCTTAATTATCCTAAGAACTTTCTGTTTCTGGTTGTAGCCTTGATTCTGTTCTTTCTGACTGCTATTTCAAACTCATTTGGTATAACAGCTTCTTCAACATCAACCAGTGCCAGACCAATTGCTTTTCCTAGTGTTGGGCTGATGTATCCAGTGGTGACATGACCAATCTTCTTGTCTCCCTTGTATACTTCGTATCCATGTCTAGGGCTTCCCTTTTCCATTTCGAATCCAACTATCTTCTGGGTCATTCCGCCTTCTTTTTGTGCCTTTAAAGCGTCCTTTCCTATGAAGTCTTCCTTGTCCAACTTAACGAAATATCCGAAACCAGCCATGATTGGGGAGATTTCAGTTGACATTTCCTGTCCATATAGAGGAAGGTTAGCTTCGAATCTTAGAGTATCTCTAGCTCCAAGTCCTATTGGCTTAACGCCTGCTTCGATAATCTTGTCAAAGAGTTCTCTTATGTGTTCTTTGTCAGCGTAGATTTCGAATCCATCTTCTCCGGTATATCCGGTTCTTGAAATCATGGTGTTGATTCCTGCAATCTTGACATCCTTCTTTGCGTGGAAGAACTTAATCTCCTCAAGATTAGTGTCAGTCATTTTCTGCAGGTATTCCTGAGCTTTTGGTCCCTGTACAGCGACCTGTCCGACTTCTGGTGAAGTGTTTGTAAGTTCAACATCAAAGCCTTCTGTATGATCCTTAAACCATTCAAAGTCCTTGTCAGTGTTGGATGCATTTACAACCAGAAGGTAATCTTCATCTCCGAACTTGTAGACTAGTAAATCATCAACAACTCCGCCGTCAGGATAGCAAAGTATTGTGTAGATTACCTGATTGTCCACGATCTTTGATACGTCATTTGTTACAAGATAATTGATAAACTTTAAGGCGTCCTTACCCTTAACTTCGATCTCTCCCATATGAGAAACATCAAATATACCGGCGTCGTTCCTTACTGTGTTATGTTCCGGCACCAATCCCTCGTACTCCACAGGCATTTCCCAGCCTGCATACTCTACGTTCTTTCCACCTAATCCAGCGTAGGAATCGTAAATGGGAGTCCTTTTAACATTGTCCATCTTAATACCTCCAAATGTTTATTGATTTGAATAAGATTCAACTTCCACTAATATTATAATTTAGTCGTTTACAAAACCCAAATTTTTAAAGCATTTAAACAGTCTCTGAATATTTTTTGTATAAATGTTCACAACTGCCGTAACCCGCACTACAGGCCACTTTAACAACACCATTATATCCTCACTTTTGACTTATTTACCACTTTCATAAATTAACCACGGAAAAAATATTTGTTTCCAGTTGCGGAATGGGCTTATTCAGTGCCATTCCATGGAATAAGGGGTTAAAATATTGTTATTGTCAAAACAATAACTCTTTACTTTGTAGTATATATGCCAAATGTTAAATTTTACAATGGAAATGCATTTACAAACCTTTAATTTTTAGTAACAAAACTATTTTACTGAACTAATTGGAAATTGAGTCTGATAGAATATAATCACACTTGTAATTTTAACATAGATTGTGTAAGTTTATGTAAAGAAATAAGAATTTTAGTTTCTTAATCAGTTGATAGTAACAAAAGATTTGAAACAACCATTGACAAAAATCGTATATTTATTCTAACGAGAGGTGAAACCAATGAAAAAAAGCCGTGTTTTGATAGCCCTGGGAATGATATCCGTATTAATCCTTGCAGGATGTAACAAAAGTGTTGATGAGATCATCAAGAATACCACCACTGCAAATACTACAGCTGCTAAAACAACTGCAGGCAATACAACTGCCTCAAACACATTGACAGAATTAACAAAAGCCACATCCCCGGACAGCTCTGTTCCTGGAAAAGAGACTACAATCCCAGTCAACTCAGATGAAATGTACGGTGCTGATAATCCAAAAACCCATGCACTAAAACCAGTTGTTCCTGATCTTTCAGGCGTGGAAGACAAATCTGAGCCAGGCAATGAAGCAGTAAAAAAGGAGTTTGAAGATTACCTTAAAAAGACGTTCCCGAACCATGAGTGGCTCTTAGTCAATATAACCGACTATGACTACAATAATGTTAAATATAAAAGAGGAGAAGCTTTTTCAACTTCTTCCTTGGATACAATAATCTGGCTGTACAAGCATCCAACAACCAATGAAATCACTGATTCCTTTGAAAGAGATGTTGTAAGAAGATTCAACACCATGAACAGATGGCGATATGACTTCAGACCAATAATGGATGAACTAACCACTCCTTTCTATACCATAGGCCAGGCTTCAGTAGATATTTCCTATGACTACTATGATGAGAACATTCCTAAAATCAAACTGGACCAGGATCTTGATCCTAAATCCACTGAATACAAAAGAGCCATGGAGATATTCTTCCAGACCGGCTTGGTAGATGCTGATAAGGTTCCGGAAATGGCAGACAATATATTCAAACTGGCAAAGGATGCCGGCTACACATTCAACGAATACTATGTATATATGGCAACTGCAGAAAATACAAAGTTTGATTTCATTGTCCCATCAAGTCTTATCGGCAGCCCTGATTTCAAGACTGAAATGAAGAACGCCATCCTTAATCCTAACAATGCAGTAAATAGAATCAAGCCACTAAAAACCAATGGTGAAAAGCTACAGTAAATATTTATCCAATCAAGAATTACTGGATAACAAAAATACTTGATTAAAAATAATAACAGATAAAATGAATGCCCCTTCAATTTGTGATCAAACACCACTAATTGATGGGGCTATTGTATTTCTTCTATAAAGCCTTAGCCAGTGCAAGTTCAGCAATTTTCTTGATATTGCTCTTAATGTCAAATTCGAAGATGTTCTCAGAATTCTTGGCAAGGGTTGATGAGATGTTTAATGCTGCAGCCATGATGTACTTCATCTGTATCATGGAGGTGTTCTCCACAACTGTTTCAACTTCCTTCAAGCTGTCTGAGTACATTCCGTCAGAAACGTTCTTGAAGAGCTTATCCAGTTTAACCTTGGTCTTTTCCTGGATTAACCTCTTGTTGTCAGCAAGCTTATATGCCATTGACAGTAACATCAGATTTCTTTCAGTTAACAGGTCCTCATCCTTGGAAATTTCTTCCATGATGTAGTTGAAGGCCTTATGAATGTTATTGATATATATTGTCACAGGCTCATTGCCAATGTTGAAAGCAAGGAGTGCTTTTAAAGTAGTTTCAAGTATTTCAGCTTTTTCTTCTGCTGAAATTTCTTTAAAGGATCCATCTGCCTGCTGATTTCTAGCTAATATTCTCAGTAGGTTTTCTCTGTCAAACTTTATTGCATGTGCAGCTTCATCCTTTGAAATACCAGTGTCGGCCATTTTCTCCCTGATATTTAAATCATCTGAGTATCTGGTATCGTCCAGGAAGAAGGATTCACTCAAGCTCTTCATGGTATTCTCATCCATATCAACAGGAACGATCTTATTCATGGCATATCCAGAAACTGGATCTTCAACCACTTCTATCATGATAAATGCAGTTTCAGTTGACAGCATGTTATACGCCTTGGATAATTCAAGAATTCTTTCCCTTACCTGCTCTTTTTCATGATCCCTTAAAAGCCTTTCCTTCTCTTCTAAAGATTCAATCATCTTTCTTGCCCAGACTTTTTCAATGAGCTTTGAATTTTCCTCTATTTCAAGCTTATCCAAGTCAGCAGTCAGTTTGTGCTTCTTACTGCCTATTGTACCCCTGACAGAAACCTTACCTTCAAGTTGTCCGGTTACTTCAGCAAAAATTGTGAAAGGTTCCCTGTCATATAGATAGGAAATTGTACCTGGGTAGGTTCTTTCAATTTTCATTTCTCCCCAGTCTATGGATGTAACATCCATCTGAGGGTTATGAATTCTGTTGAACTGGCGAAGTATGATATCATCAACTCTTTGTCCGACTTCAATAAAATCACTCATGCCATAGCCTACTTCTGCAAGCTTGTTGATAAAGTAGGAATTGACCTCAGTATCTAAACCTATCGGGAATATTCTTGCATCCCCAATATTTGTCTTAATATACTCCAATATTTCATTTTCATTCTCTACCATATCATCTGAGAAAAGGAAAATGTATGATGGCTCCTCATCAAATTCTGATTCTCTCAATGCTTCTTTTAATGCACCGAATATATCAGACCCATCCATTAAAGGCAGGCTTTCAATCCATTCAGTTGCAGCCTCAAGATTCTCTTTGTTGTATTTTACTTTCCCTCCGGGAGAGAAAATCTGAACATCAGAATTAAAGGAAATAATATTAAACTTATCCCCTTCTTCCAAAGAACGAAGAGCTATTAAAACCGCGTTCTGTGATTGCTCGAACTTCTTACCCTCCATGGATAAGGAAGTATCCATGATGAAGTTATAATTCTTTGGACCTGCTGTTTCAGTTGATGGTAATACAGGGAAGAATCTCAGCATTAATATTGCCTTATCTTCTTCCTTTTCATTGTCATAGTAGGTATAAGCTATACCATCAGCCTGACGCGGACGCTTTTCTTCAAGTATTAAAACAAAGTCCTTATCTAAAGTCTGGCCTTTGTCTATTGTTATCTTTCGAAGAGTCTCATACTGTCTTTCAACTTTAATCTTATGGCTGGTGGATCTGGCTGTAACTTCACCAAAGGACTCCACCATTAATGATAGATAGAAATCAGAAGCCTGATCTATTTCAGTCTCATCCTCACCAATTGTGTAAGTAGGGTCTATGACAGAAGGTATAATTACCTTAATCAGATTATCATCATAAATCAGCTGGTCCATATAGGTCAGCTTAATAACTATTTTTTCTCTAGGCAGTACGTTATCAATGGATATCTGGAAATCATCATCCTCGTCAGATTCCAAGGTTATGGGGTTAAGACCAAGACCCTTGGCATTCTCAAGGATCGCTAATACTTCATCCCTTGATTCAACTGAACCAATTAAGTTTTTACCACCAATATTGATGCTGAACCCAGTCAAGGTTGCAGTATCTGGAATTGGGAAAGAATAGGTACAATTGACCTCTTCCTTATTCTCGTTTCTATAATGCTGTGCGATGGTATATTCTATATAC
>JASDTM010000142.1:643-1773 GCA_041891535.1 Clostridiaceae bacterium | reverse complement strand
GATAAAGAAAGACGTGAAGTCATAGTCAAGGGAGAAGAAATACAGCTAACTCCAATTGAATTTGATATTTTAGAGCTTTTGACTGCCAATCAGGGAGTGGTCATGAGCCGTGAACTTTTGATTGAAAGAGTTCTGGGTGTTGACTTTGACGGAGTAGACAGAACTATTGATGTACATATTAAGAATATAAGAAAGAAAATCGAAGAGGATACAAAAAATCCAAAATATATCCTCACCGTATTCAAGCTGGGATATAAGTTCAGCGGAGGTCTTTAATTGAGGTCGATCAGAAATAAGCTTGCCACTGCTATTACTGTGAGTTCCCTCTTGGCCCTTATTATTTCTTATATGATTCTGAATTACACCATAAGCAGACAGTTCTCTTTATATTTATCCAGAAACCAGGCTGCAAGGGATGAAAAGATTGTAGGTATCTTCAGAGATTCATATTTGGCTTCAGGCATAAACAAATGGACGTCAGAATCAGGCACCTCAGTAATTCCTGAAGCAAGGGCTTCAGGTTTTTCTGTGAAACTTGAAGATTCACAAAATAAGCTTATCTGGCAGTTGTCTCCGGAGACAATAATATCCGAACTTAATGCAAGGAAGGATGATGAGGCGTCTCCAGTCACAATGGAGCAATTCAAGATCAAGCGGTACACAGTAAAAGTTAAAGAAGATATAGTTGGATATGTAACCATAGGACAGTATTCTCCCCTTCTGTTTTCAGAGGATGAATCAAGATTTATTTTCGCCATTGCCTCCTCTATATTCATAAGTGCTTTATTAGGTGGAATGGTAATATTATTTTTATCCTTCTTCTTGTCAAATCAATTGTCTGACCCGATAAAGAGTATTGCCAACACAAGCTACAGACTCTCAATGGGTGAGCTTACAAAAAGAGAAGAGATTAACACAGACATTGTTGAAATAGAAAAATTAAAAGACAGCATCAACGCCCTTGGCGAAAAACTGGATAAACAGGATATTTTAAGAAAAAGACTTATTTCAGATATATCCCATGAGCTTCGAAATCCTTTGAATGTTCTTCAAACAAATCTTGAAGCCATGATAGATGGAGTTATTCCATTAAATGCTGAAAGGCTGATGTCTTTAAACAATGAGGTTAT
>JASDTM010000142.1:0-633 GCA_041891535.1 Clostridiaceae bacterium | reverse complement strand
TTTTAGGTAACCTCAACGTACTTAAGGAATTTGAGCAGGAAAACCTGGACATTCAGTTCAAGGAAGTCAATTTAAAAGCCCTCTGCCAGGATATTTACAATAACTTCCATGGTAAAGCGGCAGAAAAAAAGCAGATTCTTACTCTCGAGTACTACAGAAAGGATAATTATATTGTCCTAGGAGAATATAATTCCCTATACCAGGTAGTTACAAACCTTTTATATAATGCGATGAAATTCACTCCGGAAGGCGGAAAGATCTCATTGTTATTAAAGAAAGACTCCTATTTCAGCTACATAGAAGTTAAGGATAACGGAATGGGAATACCAGAAGAGGATATAGGAAATATATTCGAAAGATTCTACAGAGTTGATAAATCCAGGGAAATGGTTGAAGGATCCGGTATCGGACTTACAATAGTCAAAAAAATAATGGACGCACATGGTGCAAAGGTATCTGTCACTTCAAAACCAGACAGAGGCACAACCTTTACTTTAAGATTTAAAAATGCACCTTTAACAGACATAAGGTCACTTAATTTAAGCCAAAGAATAAGATGAGTATCGCTACTCATCTTTTTTGTATAGAGAAAACCACGCGTTGGACGCGTGGTTCCAAAAAAGTTTCACGGTT
>JASDTM010000141.1:0-1773 GCA_041891535.1 Clostridiaceae bacterium | reverse complement strand
AACTGACAACCTGCTGATTACAAGTCAGCTGCTCTACCATTGAGCCACACCAGCATATGAATGTATGGTTATAAAGACTAATATAACTCATACTATTAAAACAGTCAATTGGTGGAGGAGGGTGGATTCGAACCACCGAAGTCACTGACAACAGATTTACAGTCTGCCCCCTTTGGCCACTCGGGAACTCCTCCTAATTGAACTGACGAAGTCTATTATATAATGAACTGAACTGACTTTTCAAGTGTTATTTTCAGATTACTTGAAAGAAGTGCAGTCAAATCCATGTTTATACCTATTTTTACTCCCTGGTCTTAGTCCTTCAACAGCTTTTCCAGTATCTGAACTGCATTTGAAGCAGCACCTTTTCTCACATTATCTGCAACACACCATAGATTTATTCCATTATCAACTGAGTAATCTCTTCTGATTCTACCGATGAATACATGGTCATCCCCTTCTGATTCCAAAGGAGTTGGATATACCTTGTTTTTTGTGTCATCAACCAAAACCACTCCTGGTGCATTTCTAAATACCTCAAAGACATCGTCTAACTCAAATGGCTTCTCAGTTTCAATATTAATGGATACTGAATGTCCATATCTAACTGGTACTCTTACTGTTGTAGCAGTTACTTTAAGCTTTGGTTGGTGAAGTATCTTCCTTGTTTCATCAATCATCTTGACTTCCTCTTTGGTGTAGCCATCCTCTAGAAAGCTGTCGATATGAGGCAGGACATTATAGGCAATTTGCTTTGGATAGAAGGTACCCTCTTCTCCACTGATTGTCTTATCCAAATCAGCAAGGCCATCCTTTCCACTGCCGGATACTGCCTGATAGGTTGAATAAATGACTCTTTTCAAACCGTATTTATCAAGAATCGGCTTTAAAGCCACCACTGATTGTATTGTTGAACAGTTTGGATTTGAAATGATACCTGGTTTATCCCCTGCATCTTCAATATTTAATTCCGGTACAATCAATGGTATATCCTTATCCATTCTAAAGGCATTGGAGTTGTCTATGACAACAGCTCCTGATTTTACTGCTATTGGAGCAAACTCCTTAGACAAATGTGATTCAACAGCAAACAAAGCATAGTCCACATCATCAAAGCTTGTACTTTTAAGCTCCTCAATAATTATTTCTTCACCATTTACACTGATTGCTTTTCCGGCGGATCCCTTTGAAGCCAATAATTTCAAGCTCTCATAGGGGATTTTTTTCTCTTCCAGCACCTTTATCATGGTTTCTCCAACCAAGCCAGTTGCCCCAACAATTGCCAGTTTTTTCCTCTTCATATTTATCTACTTCCTTTAATACATTTTTTCCTTAGTTTATAAAAGCTTGGCTATGGATATAATATCTGATACAACAGCTGTCCCTGTCTCCAGGGAGCCGGCTCCACGTCCTGAAATAAACATATCATTTGCGTACTTAAATTTCATATTTACTGCATTCAATGAGCCATTTACATTGTATAAAGGGTTATCCTCCCCTACAAATTCAGGCTTGACGGAATATTCAAATTCAGGGTTATCACCAATTAATCCTTTTTTAGAAATCTTTCCTACTAGTTTGATTACTGCTTTTTCATCCTCTGCCTTTTTAAAATCATCCTCGGTAATGCCAGTTATACCCTGTCTTTCTATTTCTGATTCTATAGGATACCTGCCAGTTAAAAGATATCCTAAAATTCCTATTTTATACATAGGATCAAAGCCTTCTAGGTCTGATGTAGGATCTGCTTCAAGATATCCCAGCTTTTTTGCA
>JASDTM010000140.1:8712-10679 GCA_041891535.1 Clostridiaceae bacterium | reverse complement strand
TTTTGCTATTCAGGAAACAGTTTTAAGTCAGATAGATGATAATTCTGAAAGTGGCACCTGGTCGAAAATGAAAAGCTGGTTCTTAATAAGGATGAGCTGGTTAAATTTGCAAAGGGCTTGGAATATATCGAAGATGCTAAATTCGATATTGCAAAGCCAGGAGAAAAGGTGAGGATAATTCCGGTAAAGGATGTTATCGAGCCAAGAGTTAAAGTTGAGGGAATCAAAGGATTCTCAGGTGTCACAACTGAAATCGGTCAGCTTGGATATGGTGCTTACAAGGTATTGAACAATGTAGCAATAGTAACCATAGGCGACATAGTTGGTTTCCAAGAAGGCATAATCGACATGTGGGGAGAGGGCGCTAAATGGACACCTTTCTCAACTACCTTAAACATTGTTGTTGATCTCATTTGCCAGAAGGGATTAAAGCCACATGAGCATGAGAAGGCTGTCAGAATGGCAGGTCTTAAGATTTCTGAATACATCGGAGAAATAGCTATTGATGCTCCGGTTTACGAGACAGAAACCTTTGAAATTGGAAGCAACACTGAGGAAGCTAAAAAGTATCCTGAGCTTCCAAGGGTTCTATATGCAGAAATGATGATTACCCAGGGTCTTTTACATGACACCTATATTTACGGTGTAGATGCAAAACAGATTATACCTACAGTTCTTCATCCTTTAGAAGAGCTGGATGGTGCTGTTGTTTCCGGAAACTGCGTTGCAGCCTGCGACAAGATAACAACCTATCAGCATCAGAATAATTCAGTTATTTTAGAGCTTATTAAAAAGCATGGCAAGGAAATAAACTTCATTGGTGCAATTATGGTTCCTGAGCTTACAACACTGGCAGGTAAATTCCGTTCCTGTGACACGACAGCAAAGCTTTGTAAATTAATGGGAGCTGATGGTGTCATAGTTTCAGAAGAAGGCTACGGAAATCCTGATTCAGACTTGGTTATGATTGCTGAAAGACTTGAAAAACAGGGCATCAAGGCAGTTCTTATTACAGATGAATGCTCAGGCTGGGATGGAGCAAGCCAACCGTTGGCAGATACCAATCCACAGGCAAAAGCAGTTGTTTCTACAGGTAATGTATCTCACGTTGTAGTATTGCCAAAGGCTGACGTTATTTTAGGTAACCCTGAGTCAATTGCAAATCTTGCAGGTGGATGGGCAGGAAGCTATGATCCAAAAACCGGAGAAATCAAATGTGAGCTAAATGCAGTCATCGGTTCAACATCAGAAATCGGATATCACAATCTGAAAGTCACTGAGTACTAGGAGGAAGAAAATGGAAAAGAAAATCTTATACTATGTCAATCAGTTTTTCGGAAGAATAGGCGGAGAAGATAAAGCAGATACAGCTCCGATACTGAGTGAAGAGGCTGTTGGACCAGCAATGGGATTCCAACAGGAAATCAAGGATGCAGGCAAGGTAGTCGCAACATTTATCTGCGGCGATAACTATATAAATGAACATAAGGACGAAGCATTAAAGGAATTCGAAAAAGCCATGGCTAAAATTAAGCCGGACATGGTTGTTGTCGGACCATCCTTCAATGCAGGCAGATACGGAATGGCTTCAGCTTCAATTGCTGAGTATGTAGCCGATAAATATGACATACCAGTTATTTCGGGTATGTATGAAGAAAACCCAGGACTTGAAGTGACGAAGCTTAAGGCATACACAGTACCAACCGGAGCAAGTGCAAGTGAAATGAAAAAAGCCCTTGCTGACATGGGAAAGGTTGCAGTAAAGGTCCTCTCAGGAGGCAAAATGGCTCCGGCTGAGGATGGATACTTCAAGCAGGGTAAGAGAGTAACTGAGTTCTCAGACAAGATTGGTGCAGAAAGAGCTGTTGACATGCTTCTTTTAAGATTGAATGACAAGGCTTATGAAACAGAGCTTCCAATGCCTACCTTTGATCTTGTTGAACCTGCAGCTGAAATCAAGGATATGT
>JASDTM010000140.1:569-8702 GCA_041891535.1 Clostridiaceae bacterium | reverse complement strand
ACAATAGCACGTGTAACCTCAGGTGGAATTGTCCCAGAAGGCAATCCGGACAGAATTCAATCAGCATCTGCTCAGAAATGGGGCAAATATAACATCAAGGATCTTCATGACTTAAAGGCTGAATTCTGCACAATCCATGGTGGATATGACCCGGTTTATGCCAATGAGGACCCTGACAGAGTAGTTCCTTTGGATGCATTAAGTGACATGGTCAAGGAAGGTAAAGTAGGAAAGGTATATGAGTATTTCTATACTACAACCGGTACTGGAACCTCAGTTGGAAATGCAATAAAATTCGGAAAAGAAATTGGAAAAGAGCTTAAAGAAGCCGGAGTTGACGGTGTTATACTGTCCAGTACCTGAGGCACCTGTACACGTTGCGGTGCAACAATGGTAAAAGAAATTGAAAGATATGGCATTCCTATAGCTCATATGTCTACGATCATTACAATATCCAAATCTGTTGGAGCTAACAGAATAGTTCCTACAATAGCTATTCCGCATCCTACCGGTAACCCTTCCCTCGAGCCGGATGCTGAATACAGATTAAGGAGAGGCTTGGTTGAAAGAGCAGTTACGGCGTTGGGAACTAAGGTCAACGGCGTCACAGTATTTTAGGTGACGGTATGGAAAACTATGGTACCGCTGCAAAGTCAAAGGTCAACTTTGTAAACATCGTAAAATACGCCGGAGCAATAATTGCATTGCTCATCGGCTCTGGATTCGCCACAGGCCAGGAGGTGGTGCAATATTTCACCTCCTATGGCTGGTCTGGTTTACTGGCTGTACTTCTAATGTTTGTTCTGATGACCTATGTCATGATTGAATTCATGAATGCAGGCAGCAGAGAAAGATTTGAGGATGGTAATGACATTTATTACTACTACTGCGGAAAGATACTAGGTACTTTCTATGACTACTTCTCGGTTTTCTTCCTGTTCCTGTCCTTCACAGTAATGGTTGCAGGAGCTGGTGCCACTGGAGCTGAGCATTTTGGATGGCCTACCTATTATGCCGGAATTGGTCTTGGAGTTTTAGCGCTAATATCCTGTATCACAGGACTTAAGAAGATAGTTGATATAATCGGTGCAATCGGTCCTGTAATTGTAATACTGGCGATCTTACTTGGACTTGCAAGTATAATAATGAACTTTGATGGCTTTGCACATGTTGATCAAAACCTTGCTGCAACTCCACTTTTAAAGGCTTCACCTAACTGGCTCCTATCCTCTTTATCCTATGTAGGATTCTGTATGCTTTGGCTTGCAGCCTTCGTATCTCAGATGGGTAAACAGGCAGATTCAACAAAGGAAGCAAATGCTGGTGCAATATTAGGTTCAGGTGGATTCTCCCTTGCAGTATTCGTTGTCTATCTTGGACTTTTAGCAGCAATACCAAAAATTGCGGGAAGCCAGATACCAAACTTGGTCATAGCAAGAAGCATACACCCTGCCATAGCAACAGTATTCACCATCATGATTTTCGGTGGCATTTACACAACTGCAGTTCCATTACTATGGTCAGTTGTTGCAAGATTCTCAAAAGAGGGTACACCAAGATTCAAGGGGCTAACAGTTGTTTTGGGAGTAGTTGGTATAGCTGTAGGATTATTAATGAAGTTTGATCAATTGGTCAACATCGTATATGTTCTTAATGGCTACATCGGCATCTTCCTGATAGTCCTGATGCTGGTAAAGACCTTCACCAGAGGCAAGACTAAGGTCAACTAGAATCTTGAATTCCATTCAGTACACAAATGGTTCAGCTGAGTTTCAAATCTCACAGCTGAACCATTTTTAAACGAAATCTAACATTGATATACAAAAAAGGATACTACGACAAAATCCTGGTATTGTTTTTGCTTCAAAATATAACATTAAAGGTTAATAGCATATTCAATCCCAAGACAAATTAGTTTAGGCACATAGAAAGTGTTTATTAATGAAATGAAATTCATAAAATTTCAACATTGTGTTTAATAAAGTTGTAAATCTAAACATGTGATTCAATTTGAAACAATAATGAACGCATTCAGTTTGACATAAAATATCTATCATCCTATTATTACGGAAGAAAAATAATAGAAAGCACATGGAAAATATAGAGATAAACGGGTTATTTTGTGCTGAGATCAGGGGGATGGATATGCAAAGAAGTATGGATGAGACGGAAATTCTTGTTGAAGAGAGTGGTGTTTCAAAAAGAGAAGGCTTTGATTTTTTAACAGCCTTCAAATATGCAGGTGCGATTATTGCACTATTGATTGGGTCAGGCTTTGCCACAGGTCAGGAGATAGTACAGTATTTCACTGCCTTTGGGTGGTATGGTGTTTTATCAATTGGACTAATGTTTATTTTACTCAGTTATGTCATGATCGAATTCATGAGGGCAGGCAAGGCTGAAAGATTTGAGAATGGCAATGATATATTCTACTACTACGGTGGAAAGATAATTGGGGCATTTTACGACTATTTCTCTATTTTCTTCATATTCCTGACTTTTACTGTAATGATTGCAGGAGCTGGAGCAACAGGAGAGCAGCAATTCGGTTGGCCGATTTATTATGGAGGAATTGCAATTGGTATTCTGGCAATACTGACTTGTATAACTGGCTTGACCAAGATAGTTGACATCATCGGAGCCATTGGACCAGTCATTGCGGTATTGGCCATAATTTTAGGAATAATGAGTATTGTAATGTACTTTCCTGAGTTGACTCAAGTTTCCCAGAATTTGGCTAAGTATCCAGTGATGAAGGCATCTCCGAATTGGGTATTATCCAGTTTGTCATATGTTGGATTTTCTTTGGTTCTCCTTGCAGCTTTTTTATCACAGATTGGTAAAAACTCCAAATCAATGATAAATGCCAAGGCAGGAGCAATAATGGGAGCTTCTGGCTTCTCACTGGCCATATTCATCGGTTATTTGGGACTATTGGCGGCTTTGCCGTTGATTGCCGGATCCCAGATTCCCAACTTAGTTATTGCAGCAAATATTAATCCGAGATTTGCATTTATATTCAGCATTTTAATTTTTGCCGGAATATTTACAACAACTGTACCGCTTTTATGGTCGGTTGTAGCAAGATTCTCAAAGGAGGAAACTCCGAAATTCAGAGTGTTGACAGTGTTTGTTGGTATCCTCGGAATAGTCGTAGGGCTATTGATGAAATTCGATAAACTTGTTAATATAGTATATGTACTGAATGGATACGTTGGCATATTCCTGATTGTTCTTATGCTTGTGAAGACGTTCACGAGAAAGAAAAAAGCTTAAATATTTGCCAGCCAAAGAAAGTACTGAGTCTTTGGCTGGCTGTATTAAAGTTTAAAGGAATATGGAATGTAGAAAAGTCCCGTTGGTTGCGGGCAGTTGCTATTACAATTCTGTTGTTGCATAAGGAATCACTGCCGTCCCAGTTAATTTAGGACCACCATAAATATAAGTTGCTAGATTTTGGTCCGTGTCTGAATTTTAAACAGGATGATCCCAAAGGATCACTATTATAGGACTGTTTTGATTTATCCGGTAAGTAGATCAGACCTGTCCCACCTGTAAAAATTTTATTTCCCGAAAATGTTGCTATCAACAAAAACGAACTTTATTAAGAGTCGGAGGAACTATGTCAAGATACGATAATAAGAAGGTCATCATCATTGGTGATAGAGACGGTATACCCGCTCCAGCCATTGCTGAATGCCTCAAGGATAAGAATGCTGAGGTTGTATTTGCCTCAACAGAATGCTTCGTCTGAACAGCAGCAGGCGCAATGGACCTAGAAAACCAGAAGAGAGTCATGGAAGCAGCCGAGAAATACGGTGCTGAAAATGTCGTGGTTGTTATAGGTGCATCAGAGCCTCAGTCTGCCGGTTTGGCAGCAGAAACAGTTACTGCAGGAGACCCTACATTTGCAGGCCCTCTTGCCGGAGTTGCACTTGGTTTGAGAGTATATCATGCAGTAGAACCTGAATTCAAGGATGAGGTTGATGCCGAAGTCTACGATGATCAGATTGGTATGATGGAAATGGTTTTGGATGTTGATGCAATAATATCCGAAATGAAGAGCATAAGAGAGCAGTACGGCAAGTACAATGACTAATTAATGGGCTGCGCGCGATTCGTGCAGCCATTTTAAAAGTCAGGTATGTTATAACTTAAACAAAATAAATCAATAAACGACCTCAAAGAAGGACATTAAAATAAAAAAATGTTTAAATTCATAGGAGGAATTAAATGAAACCTGTAGTTAAAAGTGCCAGCTACATCCTGGTACACACTCCGGATATGATAGTCCATAACGGAACCACAGTTTTGACAGAAAAGCTTACAAATCCAGATTCAGAATTCTTGAAGAATATCGAGAAGCACATCAGACCATATGAAGAGGTGGTCAATTATGCACCGAATCAGGTATACATCGGTAACATGGGGCCTAAGGAATTAAGAGATATTCCAGAGCCTTGGTGTAACACAAAGGTTGAAGGAAAGAGATTTGGAAAATACGGTGAAATCATGCCTGAGGATGAGTTCATTGCAATGCTTAAAATCTCAGACGCATTTGATTTAGTTCATCTTTCAAAGGAATTTGTTGCAGACGTTAAGAAAAAGATGGCTGAAAATCCAATCTTCACTGAAGCAGATGCAGCTTTATTAAAAGATGGCGACGAAGATGCAGAAATCAAGAAATACATCGAAGTTGAACATGCCGAGGAATTGATTTTAAACGGCAAAATCGTAGGCTGTGTAAAAAGAGCACACGACATTGACTCAAACCTTTCTGCACACATCATGTTTGAAAACCTGGTTGTTAAAGCATCAGGTATTATAGCAGCAAGACACCTTAACAGAGTATCCGGTATGGATCCGGCTTCAGTTGAATATGTTATTGAATGTTCAGAGGAAGCATGTGGAGACATGAACCAGAGAGGCGGCGGAAACTTTGCAAAGGCAGTTGCTGAAATGTCAGGATATGTCAACGCAACTGGTTCAGATACCAGAGGCTTCTGTGCAGCTCCTACACATGCAATGATCCATGCAGCAGCATTGGTCAAGGCTGGAGTTTATAAGTCAGTTGTAGTAGTAGCAGGCGGAGCAACAGCTAAGCTTGGTATGAACGCAAGAGACCATGTCAAGAAGGATCTTCCTGTATTAGAGGACGTTCTTGGAGGATTTGCAGTGCTTGTTACAGAGGATGATGGTGTTTCACCAGTAGTCAATACTGTTGCAACAGGAAGACACACAGTCGGAACTGGTTCATCACCACAGGCCGTTATAACTTCTCTTGTAACTGAAGCTCTTGATAAGGCTGGATTAAAGATAACTGACATCGACCTATATTCAGCAGAAATGCAGAATCCAGATATAACCAAACCTGCAGGAGCAGGAGACGTTCCATCTGCAAACTATAAAATGATCGGAGCTCTTGGCGTAAAGAAGGGCGAGATTGAAAAGGCTAACCTCAATAACTTCATAGTTGACCACGGTGTACCAGGATTTGCTCCTACTCAGGGCCATATTCCTTCAGGTGTTCCGATATTAGGATATGCAGTTGATGAGATGAAGGCCGGTAACCTTAATAAGGTAATGGTCATAGGTAAGGGTTCATTGTTCTTAGGAAGAATGACCAACCTGTTTGACGGAGTTTCATTCATCATGGAAACAAATGATGGCAAGGGCGATGCAGTTGCTTCAGCTTCCATGGATGAAGGAAAGGTCAAGGGACTTATAGCAGAAGCAATGAGGAAACTTGCCGAATCACTAGTAGATTAGGAGGGATAATAATGAACGAAAAACAGCTCATACAAAAAACCTTCCTTGAAATAGCTGAAGCACTTGAGACCGGCAAAAGCATGGGCTCACACAAGATAGGACTAACTACACTAGGTTCAGAACACGGCGAAAAGGCATTGATTGAAGGTGCACTTTTAGCAGTAAAACAGTTCCCACAGGTAAATGTAGTTCTTATAGGACCTGCAAATGATTCAGGCTTGGAAACTCTTGTGGCAAATGATGAGGATGAGCAGTATAAGGTAATGGAAGAGGCACTTGATTCAAAGAAGATAGAGGCATGTGTAACCATGCACTATAACTTCCCAATCGGTGTTTCAACCGTAGGTAAAATAGTTACTCCTGCCAACGGCAAGGAAGTATATATAGCTACAACAACAGGAACCTCCTCAGCTCACAGAGTTGAAGCAATGGTTAAGAATGCGGTTTACGGTATTATTGCTGCAAAGGCAGCCGGAGTTGCAAAGCCGACTGTTGGTATCCTTAACGTTGACGGTGCAAGAGCAGTGGAAAAGGTATTGAAGACACTTCAGTCAAAGGGCTATGACATCGAATTTGGTGCATCCCAGAGAGCTGATGGTGGCTCAGTATTAAGAGGAAACGATCTTCTGCTTGGTGCAGTTGATGTGGTAGTTACTGACACCTTGACCGGTAATCTTCTAATTAAGCTGTTCTCATCCTTCACATCAGGTGGAAGATATGAGATTACAGGTTCAGCATATGGTCCTGGAATCGGTGAAGGCTATGACAGAAAAGTCCTGATTTTATCCAGAGCATCAGGAGTTCCTGTAATAGCAAACGCATTGAAGCTCGGCTATGACATTGTCCATGGAAACATAGACAAGATCGCAGCAGAGGAATTCAAGAAGCTTAATGCATTAAACTGGCTGTCCTTGATTAAAAAGGATGAACCAAAGGCAAAGGTCGAAGAAGCAGAGGTCAAAGCACCTGACAAGGTTCCGGTAACTGGAACAATTTCAGGAATTGACATAATGGAGCTTGAAGACGCAGTTGCAGCAGTTTGGAAGGGTGGAATCTATGCAGAATCAGGCATGGGTTGTACAGGACCAATACTGATGGTGCCAGAGGACAAGCTTGAAGATAGTATCAAGGTTCTCCAAGTTGCAGGCTTCCTGTCAGAATAATAAAAGAGAATAAAGTACAAAAGGTACCCCTTGGGGTACCTTTCTTTTCGCTGTAAAATGCTCTATTTTACAACTATATTTACAATCTGGCCTTTAATGGCAATTGTTTTAACAATTGTCTTATCAGCAGTGTACTTTTTGACATGTTCCTCGTTAAGCGCCTTTTCAATCATCTCTGCCTCAGTATCTGTGACATTGACATTGATTAAGGCTCTTACCTTGCCATTGACCAGGACAGCGATTTCCTTGACATCTTCAACTAACATGTCTTCCCTGTAGGTCGGCCATTCAGATTCACAAAGCGGTTTACCCAAGCTGTATAACTCATTTAATTCCTCTGTGATATGTGGAGCTGAAGGGTTTAAAAGAAGAAGTAGGGTTCTGTAATCTTTTCTTGTTATATAGTCAACCTTGTCCAGTTCATTCATAAGAATCATCAAGCTTGCAATTCCAGTATTGAACTTCATTGAATCTATATCCTCAGTGACCTTTTTAATAGTCCTGTGGAAGAGCTTCTCAGTATTCTTTGAGTAGGAATTGTCATCCTTGAGCTTTGAACCTATTTTAATAACTCTGTCCAAGAATCTTCTGCAGCCGTTAAGTCCGTTTTCATTCCAGGCTACTTCTTTTTCATAGTCACCGATGAATAGCTCATAGGTTCTCAAGGTATCTGCACCATATTTTTTTATCATGTCATCTGGATTTACCACATTATTCTTGGACTTGGACATTTTTTCTCCGTCCTGTCCTAAAATCATACCGTGGTAGGATCTGATCATGAATGGTTCTTTATTTGGAACAAGTCCGATGTTATATAGGAACTGATTCCAGAAACGGGCATATAGAAGATGTCTTGTAGCATGCTCCATACCACCGTTGTACCAGTCAACCTGACCCCAGTAGTTCATTGCATCCTGTGAAACAAATTCATTGTCATTACGTGGATCCATGTATCTTAAGAAATACCAGGATGAACCTGCCCAGTTAGGCATAGTATCTGTTTCTCTTCTTCCTGGCTTTCCACATTTAGGACAGGGTACATTTACCCAGTCTGTAATCTTGGCCAATGGGCTTTCGGCATCATCAGTAGGCTCGTACTCAGCAACCATTGGAAGCTTCACCGGCAGCTCCTCATACGGCACGGGAACCCAGCCGCAGTCATCACAATGAACAAGTGGAATTGGCTCACCCCAGAATCTTT
>JASDTM010000140.1:0-559 GCA_041891535.1 Clostridiaceae bacterium | reverse complement strand
GTCTTGAGAAGATCCAGTCCATAAGCTTATAATTTATCTTTCTTTTTCCCATTCCCTTTTCTTCAAGGAAATTCATTATCTTTTCAACAGCTTCATGGATATTGTCTATTCCGTTAAGGAAGCCTGAGTTTACCATGACTCCGTCTCCACCGTAGGCTTCTTTGGTGATATCTCCGCCTGATACAACTTCTATGATGTCAATTCCAAACTTTGTTGCAAATTCCCAGTCTCTTTGGTCTCCTGACGGAACACCCATGATAGCTCCTGTTCCATAGGACATGAGGACATAGTCAGATATGAATATGGGGATTTCAGCATCATTTACAGGGTTTATTGCTGTTAAACCATCAAGTCTCACACCAGTCTTATCCTTGGTCATCTGGGTTCTTTCAAACTCAGTTCTAAGGTTTGTATCTTCCTGGTACTTTATAACTTCGTCATAGTTTTTAATCTGCTCACGTCTTTCTTCCAAAAGTGGATGTTCAGGTGATATAACCATGAAGGTTGCACCAAAGAGTGTGTCTGGACGTGTTGTGAATACCCTTAGGACATCTCCGGT
>JASDTM010000139.1:9651-10954 GCA_041891535.1 Clostridiaceae bacterium | reverse complement strand
GATATTCTATACTATAATTAAAGTAATATAAACAAACGGAGGGATTATGGGAAAGTATTTTAGACGCATGGGAGTGGCGAAATTCATAGTCTTTTTGGTTATAAGCATAGTCTTATCAGTGATAGTACCATCATTGGTAATTGGACTTTCAGGAAGTGATCCCATGTTCATACTTAAAAATGGTGGGCTTACAATATTTTTAACATCACTTGTCATGTACCTTTCAATGATGGTGTTGTACTACTTTTTCGGTTTGGAGAGACTTGAAAGGGAAGCATTATTTACAAAGGCACCTTCAAGGTCAGTGCCGAATATTCTATATTATTTTGCTCCTTTCTCCTTAGGTATTTTACTAAACCTGGTTTATATGAATATCATCCAACGGGTATTCCCTGGATTTTTTGAACAAATGATGGATTCCGGAAATCTTTCCTCAAACATTTTAAAATCCAACGATCCAATTCAAATAACTATGATATTTATTGCTATTGTAATCATGGCTCCAATTGTGGAAGAGATTGTCTTTCGAGGTATTTTATACAATATGCTGAACAAGTCAATGGGACTTTTCGCAGCAGCGATAGTATCCTCAATGGGCTTTGGTATTTTGCATGGATTAACCTTTGTACAGACATTCTTCATTGGTCTTATCCTTGCAATCCTTTATCAGATAACAGGGGATCTTAAGGTACCTATAATTGCACATATGGTCAACAATTTCATTGCACTGGTTGAATCCATTTTAACCGGAGCTGGAATTATTGTTTTGGGAGGTACTTCAGAGATAGTTTATACAGTCGTGTTAGTGGCTCTAAGCCTTGGAGTTTTAGTCGCTTCAATTATTTATTTAAGAAAGAATCCTTTAAAGAAGATATTCAAGGACATAGCACCAATATACAAAACAGAATATTTCAATGATGACGAACAAGACCATGCAATAGAAGGTGTGCAATAGATATTGTCACCCGAAAAAGAGGTGAGACAAATGGTAATTGCCTACGGTATTTATAGATTAAGGCTTGATTCATCCTTTTCCTTAAAGGACAAAAGAATGATTACAAAAAGCATAATCACAAAAGTCAGGAATAAGTTCAATGTATCCTGCTCTGAAACAGGGTATCTGGATAGCATAAGTGATATAGAAATTTCAATTTCAGTAATCAACTCATCCAAAATAGTAGCAGAGAAGGAAGCAGCCAGAGTCAGTGACTTTATCTACAACAACGCTGAGGCTGAGTTAATCGAAGAACACATAGATCTGATCCATATATAAAAGGAAACTGATCTGAAATAGGTTATATAC
>JASDTM010000139.1:1361-9641 GCA_041891535.1 Clostridiaceae bacterium | reverse complement strand
AAGCAGAACACAGTTAAGAGTGGACTGCTTCTTTTTTTTTGGAAGTGAACTTTTAAAGTCTTTTTTAATAAGTGGACTTATAAATAGCTCGGAAGATGAGAAAAAGCATAATTGTAATTGTAAATTTTGTGTGAATAAAAAAGAGGCTGGTTTGTTATTTCAAACTAATGTGGGATGGAACCAGTGATTGATTACATAATAAAATTTTGATTTTTATGTGCAATAGAGTCTTGCAACTTCCGAAAGAGTTGGTATAAGCGGGTTTTCACTGATCAAAACACCTGTTCGAAAGCTGATATTTTTAATAAAATAAGTGGAAATATTATGTTAATAAAATGTTGGTCAAGAATCTTGGGAATACACATTTCTATTTGTACATTGGTGATTTTTTCTGTAAAATGTACATAAAGTGGTTCAAAGTGGTAGAAAGTGGAGGAAAAAGTATGTTTATCGGTGAATACAGACATTCTTTAGACAGTAAAAACAGAATAATCATACCGGCCAAGCTCAGGGAAGAACTTGGAAATCCATTTGTCTTAGCCAAGGGATTGGATGGTTGCATAAACGCATACCCTGAGGAAGGGTGGAAAAAGTATATTGAAGAGTCATCCAAAATCAACCAAAACTTCAAAGATGCAAGAGCCTTCAGCAGATTCTTATTGTCAGGAGCAACTGTTGTGGAAATAGACAAGCAGGGAAGGGCTCTGGTTCCAAGTGTTTTATGTGAACACGGAGGATTGAAGGAAGAAATTGTGATTATCGGAATGAACACCAAGCTTGAAATCTGGTCTTCTGAAAGATGGGATGAATATAACTCACAGGATATCGACATGGAAGCAATAGCCGAAAAAATGGCTGAGCTGGGATTTTAGGTGATGTTGATGGAGTTTATGCATATTAGTGTTTTATTCAATGAGAGTATAAAGGGTTTGAATATAAAACCTGATGGAATATATGTGGACTGTACCTTGGGTGGCGGAGGCCACTCCTTGGGAATTCTTGAAAATTTAAAGGATGGCCGAATAATTGGCATCGACCAGGATAAGGAAGCTTTGGCTCACACAAAGCTAAAGCTGAAAGATTATCCCAATGTGACCTTTGTCCATGATAACTTCGAAAATCTGGGAGAGATTATAGACAGGGAAGCACCATCCGGGGTCGACGGCATAATAATGGATCTTGGTGTTTCATCATACCAACTGGACAATCCGGAGCGAGGATTTTCATATATGAATGATGCTCCCTTGGATATGAGAATGGACGTGGATGCACCGATGTCAGCCTACGATGTTGTAAATGGTTATTCTGAAGAGGCATTATATAAGGTCATAAGGGATTACGGAGAAGAAAGATTTGCTTCTCGAATAGCAAGGAATATCTGTAAGGCAAGGGAAGATAAAAAGATTGAAACAACCTTGGAATTATCCGAGATTATAAAAAGATCAATACCTGCAAAGGACAGGAGGGAGGGCCCGCACCCTGCCAAACGTACTTTCCAGGCAATAAGGATTGAAGTTAACAGAGAGCTTACCATTCTTAAGAAAACTTTGGAGGATGGAATAAAAAGGCTTAAACCAGGTGGAAGATTTGCAGTTATTACCTTCCATTCTTTAGAAGACAGAATAGTAAAAAATGTGTTCAGGGAACAAAGCGATCCATGTACCTGCCCACCACAGTTACCATGTGTTTGTGGACTTGTGCCTACAGTCAAGCTTATTTCAAGAAAGGCAATTGAACCCGGACGTGATGAGCTGTCTGAAAATCCGAGATCAAGAAGTGCAAAGCTTCGATTGTGTGAAAAACTGTAACTATAACTTAAATACCAAATGGGGTAAATGATATGGCAGAAATCAAAAGAATCAGCAACCAAGCCATTGTGGCGGATCAGGTAATCAGCACAGCGATGGAAAGAGCAGTTGCATCGAAAATAGACAGAGAAAAAGCTGTCGGAAAGAAAAGAATAATTCGAAATGTTATTAATTATATACTCATATTTTTTATAGTTTTAATCGTACTTCTTCAATCAGTATCAATTTATTCAACCCAAAAGAAATTGACAGATCTTGATACAGAAATTTACACCATGACAAGGGAAAATGAATCGCTTAAGGTTCAGATAATCAAGGCTACAAACCTAAACGCGGCCAAGGAAGGTGCTAAATCCAAGGAGTATGTTTTAAGAAGTGATGTTGAAGGTATGAAGGTAGATTTAAACTACAACAATTTCAGAACTGAGACTACGACAGCAGTGGAGAACAGGAACATCATAGACAAGCTCTTTGCCATGTTCAAATAAGGTAATGACGAAACAAGAGGAACATTATGGAAGATTTGCAGAAGAAGAAACCAAAAGTAAATAAAGGACTGCCGAAGCTCGCAACTGTATTTGGATTCCTGTTCCTGGTTTTAGGTATATATCTGACCAAGGTAATGATGTTTGATTCAATCATATTGAGAAATAAAGCACAGAACCAATTGGTCAGTGAAGTAGTGTTACCTGCTAAAAGAGGAGATATAGTGGACAAAGGGGGTAACCTTCTTGCTACATCGGCAGCCGCATATAGAGTGGATGCCGATTTAATGCTGTTAAGAAGGACTGCTTTAGACCGTGAGGATATAGATCAATTATCCCAGGAAGATATAGGGAAGATTGAAGCCTATGCCCAAAAGAACGCACCTTTGATTGCACCCTTTTTAAATATGACTTCTGAAGAAGTATATAGAGAATTGACAAGGAAAACAGAATCCGGAAAATACCTGGCTGTTTCAGTCTTAGGCAAGAAGCTGGAAGTTGTAACATTAAATGATTTAAAGAAGGTCAAAAGTGATAACAAGTTAAGATGGCTCTTAATAAATGATGATACAAAAAGATACTATCCTAACAACAGCTTATTGTCACACTCCCTTGGAATAGTCAGCGGAGATGATAAGGGACTTTTTGGATTGGAACTTGAATATGATGACTATTTAAGGGGTGTTCCCGGATTAAAAGTATCTGAGGTTGACAGGATGGATGATGTTATCCCACTCAGCGAACCGGTTGTAACCAATCCGGTCGACGGCCCAAGATTTACATTGACCATTGATGAGAAGATACAGGCAATTGTAGAAGCAGAGGCTTTGAAAGTAAAGGATGATAAAAGAGCAGAGGGAGTAACTATTTTAGTCACAAGACCAAAGACAGGGGAAATCCTGGCCATGGTGAATACTCCTGAATTTGATTTAAATACACCATTTGTAACAGATGATGGTACAAAATTACAGGAAATTTGGAGAAACAAAGCAGTATCAGACTCCTTTGAACCCGGCTCCACATTTAAGATGATAACCATGGTGGCAGCAATTTCAGAGGGACTTGTTAATGAAAAAGACGTATTCTACTGTCCTGGGTATGTCATGGTTGACGGTGAAAGAATCAACTGTGCAGTACATGAAGGCCACGGATATCAGGATTATTACCAGATAATGCAAAATTCCTGTAACCCGGGTTTTGTAGAGCTTGGTTTAAGACTAGGGCAGGATAAGCTGATTGAGTATGCAAAGAAACTTGGATTTGGCACCCCGACAGGAGTGGATCTTCCTGGAGAAGCAAAGGGTATATTAATGGATCCTTCAAAGGCAAACAGGGTAGATCTTGCGGCAATGTCCATAGGACAGACAAACTCAGTCACAGCACTTCAAATGATCAATGCATTAAACACTATTTTAAACAAGGGAAGACAGACTACTCCACACTTACTTAAAGACATATCCAGGGTTAAACCTGATGGAGAGGTTGAAAGTATTCTAAAGTATGAGGAAAAGAAGTCTGATGTTGTTTTAGATGCAGCAGCATGTGAAAAGGTCATTTCCATCATGGAAGAGACAGTTAACAAGGGTGGGTCAGTCCGTGCAAAGGTTGATGGAGTAAGAGTACTTGGTAAAACCGGAACGGCTCAAAAGCTGAATCCTGAAACAGGTAAATATGAATTCTGGGTGTCAAGCTTCATAGGAGCTGCGCCAGTGGAAGATCCTGAGGTTTCCTTATTCATAGCTGTTGATACACCGACAGAGGGCACAGAGCTTGCAGGTATCGTTGCAGCGCCAATTGCAAAAACCATATTTGAAGAGGTTTTAAACTATATAAACACCTCCGGTAATTAGAAACCAATGTAAAAGCTTAAAAAACAAAAGTGATATAATGGGAAGGTTGAAAAAAATCTTAGTTAAGGAATATTGATATGGAAAAAATATACCTAGAAGAAATTGCAAAGGCCACAGGTGGCAGAATAGTATTCGGAAATCCTGAAGTCTATGCAGAATCAGTTGTCATAGATTCAAGAAAGGCAAAACCCAACTCACTTTTTATAGGCATCTCAGGAGAAAATGTTGATGGAAACGACTATATGCTCAGCGCTTTTGAGCAAGGTGCATCCATTGCCATGATAGAGAAAAATGAAGATATGCTCCCTGCAAACAACAAGGGATTGATAGAAGTGGACTCTACCAAGGAAGCCTTGGTAAAGCTCTCAAAATACTATAAAGAAAGGCTTAAAGCCAAATTTGTTGTGGTCACCGGATCAACCGGTAAGACCACGGTTAAGGATATGCTTCATGGAATGCTGTCCAAAAAATATAAGGTGTTCAAGACACAGGGAAACTACAACAATGAATTAGGTTTGCCTTTGATGCTGTTATCAATGGACAGTACCTATGACATTGCAGTATTGGAAATGGGAATGAGCTCTTTGGGAGAGATAAATTTTCTTTCAGAGATTGTAAGACAAAATGCAGCCTTAATAACTAACATAGGTGTCTCACATATTGAAATGCTCAAAACCAGGGACAATATTTTCAAAGCCAAAATGGAAGTAACTGACTTTTTCAAAGCTGATGATACTTTATACGTAAACAGTGATGACGAGTACTTAAAAAACGTCAGCTCAGATAAATACAGAGTCGTAAAATCAGGAATTAAAAGCGGTGATTTTAAAGCTGAAAACATTGAACTCGGACAAAAATATGTGGAATTTGACATTGTAAATTCAAACATAAATTTAGGGAGAATAAAGATAAATGCACCTGGAATGCACAATATCAGCAATGGTATCCTGGCATATTCCTGTGCTTATGATTTTGGCATAACCCTGGACATGATAAGAGAGCTTGATTTTGACAGAACTGCCATGAGACTCCAAGAATACAAATTTGAAAATGTCACTGTAATAAATGATGCATATAATTCAAGTCCTGATTCGATGAGGGCAGGCTTGGACATATTGGAAACCTATAAGGGCAGAAAAGTAGCATTATTGGGAGATATGAAGGAACTGGGAGATATGACCTTCGTATCCCACAAGGAATGCGGTGTCTACGCAAGGAAAAAGGCAGACAAGCTCATTGCAGTAGGTAATGAGAACAAAAGCTATATGGCAGGTTTCGGTTCTGAAGATTTTTATGGTTACAGAACTTTTGAAGAAGCAGCAAAGGTATTGCCGGTGCTACTTAAAAAAGGAGATGTTGTTTATCTTAAAGCATCAAGAACCATGGAATTCGAAAGATTTTTGGAAATACTAGAGAGGTTTTAGAAAATGGAATTACTATTTGCATTCCTGCTTGCCCTTGCAGTGGGCATAACAACAGGTCCATTTATAATAAAAAAACTAAAGGAATTTAAGCTTGGCCAGATAATCCGTACTGAAGGTCCGCAGGAGCACCTTAAAAAGCAGGGAACTCCCACCATGGGAGGGCTTATCTTCATAATAGCCATAACAATTTCTTCTTTGATATTCGGAGGACTCAACAGGGTTAATCTTGTTTTAGTCGGAGGCATGATTTTATTCGGATCCATCGGACTTTTGGATGATGGGTTGAAGATCAAGAAAAAAGATAATGAAGGATTGACCGCAAAGCAGAAGCTTTTAATGGGTCTTTTATATTCAATTATTGTTGCTCTGGCAGTTTGGGCGGAAGGCGGAAATGCCTTTTACTTAAGTATTCCAATGACAAAGATTAATATTGGGTTTAATTTGCCGGTGATGATGATTTTCATCGTTGTTTTTTATACTGCAGTTACAAATTCTGTAAATCTTGCAGACGGCATAGATGGTTTGTGCGGGTCAATAACCCTGGTAGTTGCAGCTTTTTATTTGTTCTACAGCATCCGCGGAGGCCATACAATAGTTGCAATTTTTTCAGCAGCAATGTGTGGTGGGTTAATAGCCTACTTATTCTTCAACTGGCATCCAGCAAGGGTGTTCATGGGGGATACAGGCTCCTTCGCCTTGGGTGGTGCACTGGCATCAATGGCAATTGTGACTAAAACTGAGCTTCTCTTCATATTAATCGGATTGATTTATGTCCTTGAAGCATTATCAGTAATAATCCAGGTTGCAGTATTTAAAAAGACTGGAAAAAGACCATTCAGAATGGCACCAATTCACCATCATTTCGAGAAGGGTGGATGGAATGAAACCAAAATAGTTGGTGTGTTTACATTATTCACATTGATAACCTCAGTGGTTGCATATCTTATTACAGCTTAAATAAAAAGAAAGATTAAATCAGATAAGTATAATCCAAGAAGAATTTACAAAAGGAGGAGAGCCGGATGACCAGCGAAAAAATAGAGACCCCGATGAGTAAAAACGACAGAACCGCAATATTTGGCAAAGGCTCCTTGAACGGAGAAAAACTATTCAGCTTTTCTTTGGAAAAAGCTGATAAAAGACTGATTTTAGTTTTAATCCTACTTGTAAGTTTCGGACTGGTCATGGGAATATCCACCTCATCCTATACCTTGATAAGCAGGGGTGAAAGCATTCAGGATTTCATGGTAAGACAGATTGGTTTTGTTGCAGCTGGAATTTTTGTCATGTATTTCATATCATGCTTTAACTACCACTTACTTGGTAAAACAATAATCTGGGTTGGACTTCCCGTAGTTGTACTTTTAAATATTTTACCAAGACTGACAGGAACTGAGATTTTAGGTGCTTATAGATGGTTTCGATTCGGTGGGATCCAATTTCAGCCATCTGAATTGGCAAAGTACTTCATAGTAGCATTTGCAGCATATTTACTTTCATCTTCAAAGGGTGACAAGGATAAGCTGTTCAAGAATTATTTGTGGGTGCTTGGTGTAGGGGCTTTATTTGCAGGAATTGTGCTAATAGCTCAGAATAACCTTTCCACAGCAGCAATAATATTTTTAATAACGATTATTATAATAGCAATATCCGGCCTTAAGCCAATTTCATGGATAATGCCATTCACAATAGGTCTGGTTGGTGGAGTTGTCTCCATTTTCAGCACAGACTACAGAAGAGCAAGGGTTTTAGGATTTTTAGATCCCTTTAAAGATCCATCCGGAGACACAATGCAGTTGGTTCAATCACTGTATGCACTTGCATCAGGTGGTTTAATCGGAAGGGGCCTCGGAAACTCAAGGTTAAAAGCATTTTGGCTGCCCTTTGCAGAGAATGATTTTATATTTGCCATAATTTGTGAGGAATTGGGCTTAATCGGAGGGCTATGTGTCATGGCAGCCTTGGGTTACCTGGTATACAGAGGGCTTAAGATAGCAAGAGAAGCCCCAGACCTTTATGGGAAGCTTCTGGCTACTGGAATAACCTCAGTTATTGCGCTGCAGTCCCTTATCAACATGGCAGTTGTAATGGGAGCCTTCCCGGTGACAGGAGTACCGCTGCCCTTTATTTCACTTGGAGGAACTTCACTTATCATGAATCTTGCAGCAATGGGTATTTTGATAAATATTTCAAAGCAGTCAAGATTCAAAAGGGGTGATGAGTAATGAATGACACCCAAAAAGTTAACCAGGACAGAGGAAAAAACAGGATATTAACCGAAAGAGAAAGACAAAAGCAAAGGAAAATCAGGAGAAAAAAGGTAATAAGAAACAGGATATTCCTTGGGATATTTACAGTTATTCTTCTGACAGTACTATTTTTTACACTGCCTTTTTTCAAAATAAGAAGCTATGAAATTAAAGGTGCTGCATATTCAGATACAACACAATTAGCTGAAGCAGCAGCTGGGCTTAAGGGACAGAATTTACTCATATATTCGCCTAAAAACATTTTGTCCAGTGCCGCGCAGCTTCCATACATTGATAAAGTTAATATTTCAACTGGAATAAATGGTGTGGTTACAATCCAGGTGACTGAAAAGAAACGGGATTATGCCTTGAAAGTGGATGGTACATATCTTTTAATGGACAGACAGGGTTTTGTTTTAGAAGAAATAAGTGAACTACCAGGAGATTTAACTGAACTTATTGAT
>JASDTM010000139.1:0-1351 GCA_041891535.1 Clostridiaceae bacterium | reverse complement strand
ATTTACAGTAATTCTGAAAAGAAAGGTGTAATTACTGAATTCAAGGACTTAATGGACCTGAATCTTTCCACAATACATTTTTCTCAGCTTGATATTACAGACCTTAAGAATATAAAAGTCAAATATGGAGGGTGGTCAGTAGAACTTGGAGATAAATCCGGGTTTAAGGACAAACTTAATCAATCCATTAATATACTTAAGGGATTAAAAATGGAAGATGAGGGGGTAGTAGATATGAAATATCAAAATTCTCCGGTCATCAGAAAGAAGCAGGTGTGACATGGGAATAAAAGAAAATTTGAATAATGTAAGAAAGACTTTAAAGTCCAGAGTTACTTTAGTTGCAGTTTCCAAGACAAGATCAGTTGAGGAAATTACAGAAGCATTCAATGCAGGCCAGGTGGATTTTGGTGAAAACAAAATACAGGAACTGATGACTAAATTGGAGAATGCTCCTCATGGAATAAAATGGCATTTCATCGGAGGACTTCAATCAAACAAGGTCAGGTACCTAGATGAAAGAGTAGCCTTAGTACACTCCTTGGACAGGATTAAGCTCTTAAATGACTTAGACAGGAATGCAAAGAAAAAAAACTATATACAGAAGTGTCTTATAGAAATTAATATCGGCAGGGAAGAAAATAAAGCCGGAATTATGCTGGAGGATTTGGAAGAGCTTGTAGAGGCAGCCAAGAGTACGGAGAATATCAAGGTATTGGGCTTGATGGCAGTCATTCCCATATGCGATGAAGAGGATCAAAGAAAGTATTTCACAAAAATGAAGGAAATCTTTGATGAACTTAAAAAAACCGAAACACAGAACTTCACCATGGAAATCCTGTCAATGGGTATGTCAGGTGATTATAAAATTGCAATGGAATGTGGTTCGGATATGGTGAGGATTGGAACAGCAATATTCGGAGAAAGAGATTACTCCATAAAATAAAAAATCAAAAGGGAAATTTTTGGGAAATCAGGAGGAATAATAATGAGTTTAGTAGTAGGTTTAAAGAAAGCTTTTGGATTCGGTGATGAGGATTATGAAGACAACTATGAAGTTGATACCAATGAGACATTAGAGGATGAAGTTAAAGAAAATATCATAATGCCAGGAAAGTTCAGATTAAGAAAAAGAGAAATGGATTTGAATGAAAGCATTGATACTGAAGCAAATGACGGTTTTTCAGTAAATATCATCAAGCCTCAGAGCTTTGATGAAGCAATGGCAATGGCAGATGAGCTAAAAAAGGGCAAGATGCTTGTTATTAATACAGGAGCTCTGGATATGAAAAATGCACAAAGACGGAGTGACTTTGTATCCGGCTCATCCAATGCACTGTCAGGAGAAATC
>JASDTM010000138.1:0-10968 GCA_041891535.1 Clostridiaceae bacterium | reverse complement strand
GTCCACATGACCATGGGTTAAAAGAATGAATTTTGGAGTAAGATCATGTTCATTGAGATATTCCTTTATCTGATCTGCCTTCTCGCCCGGGTCCACTATAAAGCAGCTGTCCCCTTCAGAGACAACATAGCAATTAGCTTGAAACATTCCCAGAGCCAATCTTTGAATATGCATAAATAATCTCCTCTAAAATAATTTTGAAGAATCCAGAAGTATGGTTACAGGTCCGTCATTTACGATTGTGACCTTCATATCAGCTCCGAATATTCCAGTTTCCACTTTAAATCCTTTATCCCTTAAAACAGCTGCAGTCTTTTCATATAAAACATTGGCTTCATCTCCACCAAGGGCTTTGATAAAGGAGGGTCTCCTTCCCTTTCTGGCATCACCATAAAGTGTGAATTGTGATATTAAAAGAATTTCACCCTTAATATCCTCCATAGAAACATTCATTTTACCATCAGTATCCTCAAATACTCTGAGTCCGCTGATTTTATCTGTAATATATCTAATATCCTCATCTGTGTCCTCAGTTGAAATGCCAAGTAAAACATTAAAGCCCCGACCGATGGCCCCTACAACTTTACCGTCAACAGACACCTCTGAACTTAAAACTCTTTGGAGATCTGCCCTCATATCAAGTGCTCCTATGCGCTTCCAATTCTGTAAACATCCAATACACTTTGGATCTTCCTTAGCCTTTTCATAACCTCTGTCAACAATGAACTTGAAGAAATCAGCATTGATATGGATATCTGAGAATGACCATCATCCTTTGATTCGGCATTCATGCCATTTATCGATATTTTTAGATCACTCATAACCATCATGACATCCGTTATTAGGTTACCCCTGTCCCTGGCTATAATCATCAGTCTTGCAGAATACAATTCCGAAGACTGTGACTGCCATTCAACATCAACAAATCTTGATGGTTCTTCAGTACCTAAAAGACTTATAAAGTTAGGACAATCTGTTCTGTGGACCGAGATTCCTCTGAAGTTAGTAATATAGCCCTTTATTTCATCACCTGGCAGTGGGTTGCAACACTTGGAGAATCTGACCTCCACATTGTCCATACCGGTAACCTTGACACCAAAGAATGATTTGCTCTTTTTCTTTTTTCTTTCCTCGGCCTTTTTCCTGCTCTCCTCAATGATTTTTTCTGCACTGATGAGCTCTTCATGTATGGTGACAGGCTTTTCTTTTCTCTCCTTCTCATCAGCCTCTGCTTTAAAATAGCTGACTATCATGGATGGACTTATTTGCCCTGCACCTACTACAACATAAAGATCTTCTATTGAATGGCCATGGTATTTTTCTATCATTTTATGAAGGGGAATCCCTTTGGCAATATCGGCAAAGTTTCTGTCCTGTCTCTTTGCCTCTTTTTCTAAAAGTTCCTTTCCCTTCGTTATATTCTCTTCTCTTTTTTCCTTTTTAAACCAGGACCTTATCTTGGCTTTAGCCTGGTTGCTCTGTGCAATGTTAAGCCAGTGAATGGAAGGACCCTTATTTGAGTTTGAGGTCACAATTTCCACTATTTCACCGGTTTTTAGCTTATAATCCAAAGGCACCATCTGTCCGTTGACCTTGGCACCCACAGCTCTGTTGCCTACATCAGTGTGGATTCTATAAGCAAAATCTATTGGACAAGAGTTGCTTGGAAGGTTTATGACTTCTCCACGAGGGGTGAACACATAGACCTCGTCCTCGAACAGGTCTATTTTAAAGCCTTCCATGAATTCATCAGCATCAGAAGTTTCCTTCTGCCACTCCAGCATGTCTCTTAACCATTTAAGCTTTCCGTCCAAGCTGGAATCTGAGGTATTTTCCTTGTAGTTCCAGTGGGCAGCTATACCATATTCAGCAACCTTGTGCATTTCCCATGTTCTAATCTGGATCTCGAAGGGTTTTCCCTGAGGTCCAATTACTGTGGTATGCAAGCTCTGGTACATATTAGGCTTAGGCATTGCTATATAGTCTTTGAACCTTCCAGGCAGTGGCTTATATATTGTATGGACAATACCTAAAGCACCATAGCAATCCTTGATTGAATCAACTATTATTCTGACTGCAGTAAGATCGAATATCTGATCCAAGGTTTTGCTTTTATTGTTCATTTTTTTGAAAATGGAATAAAAATGCTTTGGCCTTCCGTCTATATCACATTGGATATCTGCATCAGACAGCTTATCCTTTATCTCGGCCATTACTCTTTCAAGATATTCTTCTCTTTCTTTTCTCTTCTCAGCAATCTGGTCCACTAATTCATAATAATCAGTAGGATACATATATCTGAAAGCAAGGTCTTCTAGCTCCCATTTAATTCTGAACATACCAAGTCTGTGTGCCAGAGGAGCATATATGTCAAAAACTTCTTTTGCTTTTTCTTTTTGCTTTTCAGGACTCTTAAACCTTAAGGTCCTCATGTTATGGAGTCTGTCTGCAAGCTTTATCATGACAACCCTGATGTCCTTTGCCATGGCTAGAACCATTTTTCTAACATTGTCAGCCTGCTCTTCTTCCTTGCTCTTGTATTCGATCTTACCAAGCTTTGTAACACCCTCTACAAGCTCAGCCACTTCATGTCCGAATTCTCTTTCTATATCTTCATAGGTCGTTGAAGTATCTTCCACAACATCATGTAGAAGAGCAGCAACAATTGTAGCTGTATCCATTCCAATATCTACAAGAATAGAAGCAACTTCAATGGGATGGATGACATAGGGCTCGCCGGACAATCTCATCTGGCCTTTATGGGCATCATTTGCAACGTTATATGCCTTAACAACAAGCTCTTTATCTATGTCGCCGGCTTTATCAATTTTTGACAACAAGTTCTTGATCATTTCCATCCCTCCTTTTTTAAAATTTAAGTTAATTCATTATCAATAAAAAAGTCCTTTTCAGGACTTTTTTAAGTTCATAGGTATTTATATTATATTAGATTTATGTATAAACTGTCTACAATTCATATGAAACAAGGGATTTTACATCATGCCCTTCCAGTTTATCCCTGCCATTCAAACCTGTAAGTTCTATGACAAAGTTTATTGTGACCACATCAGCTCCTGCTTCTTCCAATAGCTTGGCACAGGCTTGTATAGTGCCTCCTGTGGCTAATAAATCATCCACCAGGGCTACTCTCATGCCTCGTACAACTGCATCCTTGTGTACTTCCAATGTATCTGACCCATACTCTAAATCATAGGTATGTGAATAGGTTTCTGCAGGAAGCTTACCCTTTTTTCTGATTGGAATAAAACCTACACCAAGAGCATATGCCAAAGGAACACCAAAAATGAACCCTCTTGCTTCAGGACCTGCAATGGCTTCAACATTAAACTTCTTAATATACTCTGCCATCTCATCCACCAATGTTTTAAACACTTCACCATCCTTAATAATTGTGGTGATGTCCTTAAAACTTATACCTTCCTTTGGGAAGTCCTCAATAACTCTTATGTGTTCTTTAAAATCCATACTTTTCCTCCATGACACAAGGTCAAAAATATCAACATAATGATTATACTATATTGGTGCAGAAAATAGATAAGTAAAAACATGAATGATGCTGATATACACTTTAATATTTTACGGGCTTCTCATTGCCAAATTATAATCCTATTTGCCTTATTTATGAGAATATGTTACAATTCAAATATGACGTATCACAGGCGCAATTTTAGTTACTTTTGCGTTTTTCTTTTTGTTACATATAGGAGGTTTTTATGTATAAGGTTAATGACATGATAATGTATGGCTCCGAAGGTGTCTTCAGAGTTGAGGATATTTGCGTACCGGAAATCTCCGGAGCACAGGCTGACAAGCTTTACTATGTCCTCGCACCTGTTTACAGCGAAGGAAAAACATATACTCCGGTTGATTCAAGAGTCTTCATGAGACCTATAGTTACTGCTGTTACAGCAAGGGAGCTTATAAAATCCTTGGATGAGCTAAATGTATTAGATATAGATGAAATGAATAATAAAGAATTAAAGGATATTTATTCCCAGACAATTTCAGTAGGATCAGCCAGGGAACTATTAAAGCTGGTCAAAACCATACGTTCCAAGAAAGCAAAGCTTGAAGCCACAGGCAAAAAGCTCAGCACCACTGACCTTTCATACCTTAGAAAAGCTGAAAAGCTCATCTTAAGTGAAATGGCAACCGCCCTTGATATAACAAGGGATGAGGTATTGGAAATAATCACTGCAAAATCAGAAGCAATCTGAACGCTAGAGCTTGGCTCCTTCAGAATAAAGAATTGATTTTAACCTTCATGACTTTAATAAAAACAGAGGTGTGACTTTTGTCGCACCTCTGTTTTTGTATTCTGACTTCCAATATTTAGAAAAGAAAATCAAAAATTAATTATAATTCTGTTGAACCATCGGTACTTTCAGTTACCTCTGAAACAACCTCTTCAACTACTTCAGCTGAATCTTGTGATTTTGCTTTATAGGCATATGGATCTTCACGTCTGACTGGAGCTTTTTCCTTTTTCCCATACTTATTTGAGTATGTCTTCTCGGATTTTTCTGCCTTTTGTTTTACGTTTTGTACAGGAGCTTTGACCTCTGCTGAAGAATCCTCTTTACTAACCTTTGCACTTGGAGTGGCTGCGGCTTGTTTTACAGGTGTATTTCCTTTCCCTAGCTTTCCTTTTAGTTTATTCTCAATCATTACATAAATTGGTGATGCTATGAATACTGTTGAATAAACTCCGGAGATGACTCCAAGGAGAAGCGGTAATGTGAACTCTCTTATCTGTGGTACCAAGAAGTACATAAGGATAAGGATAATAAATACTGTAAGTGAAGTATTTATAGTTCTGACCATTGTCTGGGAGATGGATTTATCTGTTACATCCTCAAGATTTCTTGAGCCTCTCATTCCGAGGTTTTCTCTGATTCTGTCAAAGATAACAACAGTATCGTTTATTGAGTAACCGATTATTGTAAGTATGGCTGCAATGAACGGGGAATTTATCGGAATTCTGAATAAGAAATACATGGCAAGTGTAAACAGTACGTCATGGACTAAAGCTACAATGGCTCCGACACCAAGGCTGAAATTAAATCTTACTGCAACATATGCAAGTATTGCAAGGACTGATAAAACAGATGCGAATACCGCCTTCCTTGTCTGTTCTGATCCAATTGCCGCTCCGATTTCATCTATACTTTGTACACTCTTATCAGTTAATCCATATTGAGTCTTCAATTCCTCAATAACCGGATCAAACTTAACTGTATCTAAATGCTGTGATCTTATTTCAAGCGTATTTCCATCATTTATTGATGTAATAATGGATTCATCATACTTTTTAAGCAGGTTGTCAACCTCTGGTTTGTTTATTGTCTTGTCTCCAAAGGAAATAGTAACCTGTGTTCCGCCGGCAAAGTCTATACCCATGTTAGGTCCTTTGACTAAACCTGCACCTAATCCCAGTCCAATTACCAAAATTGAAGCTATGAAGAACTTGTTTCTTGACTTATAAAATGGGAAATTGAAGGATCTTTCGGGCTTGTCTGTTACACCGAATGCTTTTAAGTTGCTTAATAATCCAGCGTCATATGCCAAATTTACAATGAATCTTGTAACTAATACGGCTGTAAACATGGATAATACAACACCCAGAATCAAGTTAAGTGCAAAGCCTCTTACGGTTCCTGATCCAACATAATAAAGGATAAATCCTGAAATAAGTGTTGTGATGTTTGCATCAAGAATTGAGGACATGGCATGGCTGAAACCGGCTTTAATTGCCTTCTTTATTTCAATGCCTGCTTTTAATTCTTCCTTTGTCCTTTCAAATATCAGAACGTTGGCATCTACGGCCATACCCACTGATAACAGGAATCCTGCGATTCCCGCCAAGGACATTGAAATCTTCAATCCATAGGTTAAGAACAGCAGTCCTAAACAGAAAATAACAAGTGCCAGGAATGCAATTAAACCAGGAATTCTGTAGAAATATAACATAACAAAGAATATTCCTACCAGTCCCAGGATACCAGCTATTTTAACGTTTGGTAATACTGAGGTTCCAAGGGTTGCTCCTACATTCTTTACAGAAATTGCTTTAACAGGATAAGGAAGTGCTCCATTGTTTATCATTGAAGCCAACATTCTGGCTTCCCCTTCTGTCTGGCTTCCTGTAATCTGTGCCTGACCATTCAAAATGGCAGTGTTGACTGTAGGCTTAGACAAGGCTTCATCATCCATATTTATTGAAATAACCTTGCCGATATTCGCGGTAGTTGCATCGCCGAATTTTTTTACGCCTTCTGGTTTCATTTTAAGGTTTACTATATACTTACCGAATTCATCCACACCGGCGGATGCCATTTCGATGTCTTTACCCTCTAAAACTACCTTTCCTTCACTGTCTTTGAAAGTCAGGTTTCCGGTTTTACTTAAGGTTTCAACCAATTCTCTTGTCTGATATTCACCGGGAATATCGACTCTTATTCTTTTTGAACCTTCAGTAGTAATTGTTGCATCAACTGCACCAGTGGAGTTGACACGCATATTTACCAGTTCCCTTACTCTTTCTAATCCTGCTGCATCAAGATTATCAGCCTGGACTTCAAGCAAAACAGATGTTCCACCTTTTAGATCCAGTCCTTTTACTATGACTTCACCAAAGGTTTTGGCACGGTAATCACCTATTGTCAATCCGAAAAGCCCTGCATAGCTTGTTATTGCAGTGGCTAATATCAATAAGAATAGAATTATACGACTGCGGTTTCTCTTACTTGTGTTCATGGTAGCTTCTACACCTGTTCCTCATCCATTATTTTAGATTTAAGCGCTATGGCTGTTTCTATCCTCTTTTTTTGGAGTTCACATCCTAATTCATATGGCATCAGGATATCTCCAGTGAAATTAATATTATTTGCCTGACATCCACCTGAACAATAGAACTTTGCCCAGCATTCGCGGCAGACTGGTTTATTGTATATATGTGCATTGCTGAATTTTTCAGAAATATCATTTCTGACTATTCCGGTTTCAAGGTTTCCTAAGACATAATCCGGGTTCCCTACAAATTGATGGCACGGATAAATATCTCCTGAAGGTGCAACTGCCACATATTCAAAGCCGGCTCCACATCCTGAAATCCTCTTATAAACACAGGGTCCGCCTGTTAAATCTATGTTGAAATGATAGAACTTAACATTCTCCCCTCTGCGTTTTGAATCTAAAAGCTCATAGTATAGCTTGTCGTACTGTTCCTTAATCAGCGGAATATCTTCTTTTCTTAAAGAAAGATTATGCTCATCCGGTAAAACAACAGGTTCTATTGATATTTCATCAAAGCCTTCATTTTTCAGATACTTGAAGTCCTCATAAAAATCAAGATTTTCCCTTGTAAAGGTTCCTCTCACGTAGTACTGTTTGCTTTTGTCCCTTCTTGACACCATTTCTTTTATTTTAGGCATTGATTGGTTAAAGGATCCTTTTCCGTCAAACCTTACCCTTACCTTGTCATTGACTGATGGTCTGCCATCCAAGGATAAAACAAGATTTGACATGTTCTTATCCAGATAGTCCATATTCTCATCATTTAATAAAGTTGCATTGGTAGTCATGGTGAATCTAATATTCTTTCCCGATTCTTTTTCACGTGACCTTGCATAATCAACTATTTCTTTTATATTGTTGAACGCCATTAAAGGCTCACCACCGAAAAGGTCGATTTCAATGTTTTTTCTAGGACCTGAAGAAGCTATTACAAAGTCAATGGCTTTCTTTCCTGTCTCGACACTCATTATCTCTCTTTTACCGTGATATTCACCCTCATCTGCGAAACAGTATTTGCATCTTAGGTTGCAGTCATGGATGACATTCAGACACAACGCCTTGATATAATCCATGCCACTGCTGTCTTTTGCTATATCCTCATAAAGATCCTCAGAATAAAGCATTTCATCCTGAATCAGCTCCTGGATATCAGAGTATGCTTCTTCTATATCTTCTACAGCATATCTGTCTTTCAGCCTTGTCTTTAGTTCTTCCACAGGTGAAAGTTCTTTTTCATCAAGCATGTCATATACCAGGTCATCAACTACATGTACTGACCCTGAATTGACATCCAGAATGTATCTTACATCATCCACCGTGAATTTATGAATAAGTCCCATTTGTCCTCCTCAAAAATAAAGGGCAACTTAACGTTGCCCTGTTTCCACTTAAATTAGTTCTCGCAAGCTAGATTAGCAACTGTACAGGATGTTTTACATGCTGACTGACAAGAGTTTGCACATTCCTTACAGCCCGGTTTTGACAAACTTTTCTTTAAATTCTTGCGATTGACGGTCTTTATTCTCTTCATAATCATTACCCCCGTAAAAATTTGATTATTAACCTATTCTGCATTTATGTTACTACAATGCCAACACTATTTCAATATTACTTATGCTTCCTCAACAGAAACGTTATCGATATCCATCTTTCTTAGGACAGCATCCCTTACCATTCTTAGTCTGACTCTGTCAGGACCTGACTCAACAATAATCATCTTTTCATCCATTTTGATGATTTTACCAACAACTCCACCCTTGGTCAGGATTTCATCATTGACTTTCAAGTCGGCCATCATGGCTTGATACTGAAGCTTTCTTTTCTTTTCCGGTCTTATTAACAAGAAATAAGAAATTGCTAAAAGCACAACCATGGGCAGTAGGCTTGTCAGCATTGTCAGAAGATCATTGCCTGCAACCAGTGTAAGTGTATTTCCAAGTAAATGATTCATAAATTATCTCTACCTCCACAATATTACTTCTACATTATAAGGGTAATAGAAAGCAATTACCATATTTTTTTAATACAGTTGAAGTCACCTGTTTTAACAGGTCAGAATCCTGTTTAGAGCTGCTTTCACTTATCTAGCTGGCTTCATTCAACACTTCAGTCTTTTTTTCTTGCTTGTAGAGCAGTAATATATCATGCTCAACTATTTCAGTACTTCCGTTTGGCAAGAATACATGCTGATCTCTTGCTATGGCAACAATCAGCTCTGTTGGATCCTTCGAGTATTCTGCAATGCTCTTTCCTATCCACTTATTTCCTGAGTGTATCCTTCTTTCAACCAGTTCGATTTTTACATTTCCAGAGTATGCCGGGTGCACACATTACAATTTTATCGCCTTCAGTAATAGTTATATCCCCTGATGGAACTATTTGAATTCCACTTCTTAAAATAACCAGAAGCAGAGAATCAGGTGGCAGTTCAAGTTCCTTTATCTGCTTGCCTATCCAGGAATGAGTGGATGGTACTTCAAATTCTGTAAACTTAAAATCTGTCCTTGTGACATAGTCATTGAAGGTTTTAAGTACGTCCACATCCTTGTCTATCATATCCAGTTTTTTGGATAACCAAGGGATGAGGGATCCCTGAAGCAATATGGACATTAAAACCAAAAGGAAAATAATATGGTAAATATCCTCTTTAAATGGTATTCCTGACACAACTGCCATGATTGCAAAAACAATGGAGGCAGCTCCACGGAGCCCGGACCATGCAACTATGGCTACCTGATTAAGTTTCGGTTTGAAAGGTGCCATTAATATTGCGACTATTACAGGTCTTACTATGAATGTCAAAAGCAAGAAAATAGCAGTAGATTTCAATGCCACTGAAGGAAGGTTTGATGGCGTTGCCAAAAGTCCCAGAAGGAAGAATATGGCCATTTGCATGAGTGATGTTATACCATCGAAAAAGTGAACCAACTCCTGCTTATTCTTAAGGTCGCTGTTTCCGAGGATTATTCCTGTTATGTATACAGACAGATACCCATTTCCTCCGAAAAACTGCGGAACTGCATAGGACAGTATTGCTACAGCAATAAAATATGCTGAATCAAATCCATTTCCGGTAAGATCAATCATGTCAAAAAGCTTAATTGCAATAATTGCAAAAATAACACCTGTAATAACTGCCACTACCACTTGTATGACTATCATTGAAATTACCATGGTGCTGCTTCCGCTGCCCTTCATAAAGGTTAATAGTACAACAGTCAGCATATATGAGAACGGGTCATTGCTTCCGCTTTCCAGCTCAAGTAATGATGCTGTATTAAGCTTCAAACCAAGCTTTTTATACCTCAGTATTGAGAAAACAGATGCAGCATCTGTGGAGCTTACAACGGCCCCTAATAGCATGCTCTCGAAAAATTCGATTCCCATAATATAGTGAATTGCAGCACCAAGAAGTAACGCTGTAAATATTGTTCCAAATGAAGCCAATACAATAGCCACTACAGAAACAGGCTTTGCTTCCTTCCAATTTGTGCCGAATCCGCCGTAAAACATAATGAACACCAATGCAAAGGAACAGATTTTTTCCGCCAATTGGAAATCATTGAATGCTATATGTAGAATTCCGTCCTGGCCAAAAGCCATGCCTAGTACGATAAAGCCAAGGAGCATGGGGATCCCTATTTTACCTGATATCTTGTTTAAAAATACACAGGCTATTATTATTACAGCCGCTACAGTCAAGAAAGTATTCATACTATTCTCCTAATTTTTTGCCTGAGTTCAGGTCTTCAAGCATTTTATTCTTAAATTCCTTAAAGGTTCCATGGTCTAAGTTATTTCTGATATCAGCCATTAAAGTGTTATAAAAATATAAGTTATGAAGTACACATAGTCTCATTGCCAGCATTTCTTTTGCTTTGAATAAGTGTCTTATGTATCCCCTTGAATAATTTAAACATGCAGGGCATCCACAGTTTGAATCGATTGGATCCTGGTCCCTTTCATATTTCTTGTTGTTTAAATTAAGTCTTCCGAATCTTGTGAATACATGACCATGCCTTCCATTTCTCGCAGGAAGGACACAATCGAAGAAATCAATTCCTCTGTCCACTGATTCTAAAATATTCTCAGGTAATCCTACACCCATGAGATACAGAGGCTTACACTTAGGAAAATATCTTTCAGTTTCTT
>JASDTM010000137.1:0-11066 GCA_041891535.1 Clostridiaceae bacterium | reverse complement strand
AGAGAAAAGAAGCTGTAGTCTATACTTCAGGTGAACATTGTCCCATGTGTTCTGCAGCCCATGGTTGGGTTGGATTAGGAAGGATAGTTTATGCCAGCTCCTCTGCTCAATTGACGGGCTGGTTACAGGAAGCCGGGGTTAAGCCGGGGAAAGTCAGAGCTTTACCAATTAAGGATGTCATCAGAGATACTGAGGTAGAAGGTCCGGTTTCAGATTTCACTGAGGAAATTCAAAGTCTTCAATTAAAATCCATCAGGAATAAAATCTAGTATTTAAGAGAGCAAAGCCGTGAAACCAAATAATATTGATAAGATCATTAACTCATTCACTGTTCAGGCGGATGGATTTGAAAGTAAGTCCATGAACTTTTCCAAAAAGGATTTCCTTGAATTTACAATGAGAAGTATAGAACTAAATAATAAATCGGTCGTTCTTGAGGTCGCAGCCGGTAACTGTGCCACAGGAAGAAAGCTTGCACAGGATGTAGGAAGCGTTACCTGCGTTGATATAACCCCTGCCATGCTTGAAATAGGAAAGGAAGAGGCAAGAAAACTGAATATTTCCAATATGAACTTTGAGATTGGTAACGCAGAGAATCTGCCCTATCCGGATGATTCCTTTGATGTTGTCATTTCAAGACTGGCTTTCCATCATTTTACGGATATTAAATACCTTTTTCTGAAATGCACAGAGTTCTCAATCCCAAGGGACAGCTTGTTATCACAGACATGGAAGCTGCTGAAGAAGAAGTCAGGGTAATGGAAGATCAACTTGAAACACTCCGGGATCCATCCCATGTTAAGAATAACTCAACTAAAATATCTGTTTCTCTTAAAGCTTGGCTGGAGCTTACTAAAACCCCGAAGACAAAAGAAATTTAATAACTGGATATTTAAATTCCGATTTGGACGGTGGCTCAAAACCGGCTTCAACCCATACTTAATTGAAGATGAAATATATTTTGAGCAAAGATGGCTAATGTTCGTCGGAATCAAAGAATAAATCCATGTATATTGACTTATATCATTTATTTGTTTGACTATCTATCAGGTTTAGGTGGTAGAGGTATAAAAACACTTGTCCTTCTCTTGTACTTCTCCCAATCTTGTCTACCTTCGTATTTCTTTTCAAGTAGTGGCACACCAGATACAAATCTAACCAATAAAGTAATCACTATAGGACTAAATATTAACCACAGATTTTTTAGATTAGATATTGATATAAGATATATCCCCCACCATTGAGTTGCTTCTCCAAAATAATTTGGATGTCTTGTATATGCCCAAAGCCCATTAGTCATTAATTTTCCTTTATTTTGAGGTTTTGATTTAAATTCTTTTAATTGTTTATCTCCAAGATATTCAAAAATAAATCCAACTAGCCACACTAAAATACCAATAAATGTTATTGTCGAAATCTTTGTATTTCCCATTATATTAACATAGATAACTGTAAATACAATTATTATACATAAAATAAACTGAATCAAATACATTCTAAAAAAGAAATATAAATCATAATTTTTACCTTTATACTTCTTTCTATAGTCATCATATCTAAAATCTTCTTTAGTCCCTATATTTCTTTTTGCTAAATGGAAAGTAAGTCTAGATCCCCAAACAAAAACAAGCACCGTCATCAATAACCCAACATCACTCTTATTTTCAGAAAGTAAATATGATACTACTGAAGCTAAAATAAAAGCAGCTCCCCATAATACATCAAGCAAATCATGCTTATTTTTTATCTTTCCAATAAAATAAACAAATACAAAACTAACAAATACAATACAAATTGTTAATAAAATCTTATTCATAATTTTCCTTTATTTGATATCCAATCGCTATACTCCCATCTCCTGAGAAGTTTTCAATAATAGAAGATGCTTCTGATATATACATCGGTGGAAATCCTAATCTTTCAATTAAATATTCTTCTAATTCTTTAGCCTTATTAAGGTTATTTACATGTACTAAAGCATAAGATTCAATCTTCTCTTTATTGTCTTCTATTTCTTTTAATAGATTAGCATAATTACTTTTTTGAGTAAAAGCTTTCTTTTTTATAGTGCCATTACCATCTTTGTCTATTGTAACAAGGGGTAGAAATCCTGTCTTTTGAAGTAACCATCCTATTTTTTTATTAAGCCTTCCAGATTTTATCATCCCATCCAAATTTTTAAGACTTACTAATATCTTGTTTCTACTAATAATATTTTCTATATAATTTATTAGTTCATTAAAACTATAACCCTCTTTTATTTTATTGATAGCGTGATAAGCAACTTGTCCCTCTGCCACAGAGTTTAATTTTGTATCTATAATTTCTAATAACATATCTGGATTGTTTTGCTTAAATTCTAAATATCTTTCATAAAGACCCGACATTTTAGACGATACGGTTAAAACAATAAGATGCTTATGTCTTTTTGATATAGGTTCTAGAAAATCTCTTATCTCTGAAATGTTTGTCTGTGAGGAAGTTACTTTTTTATATTTAGATAAATTTTTTGGTGAACTTACCTTATCTTGATATGATACACCATCAACCATTAAATTTAATGGAAGCATATAAACAAAATCGGACAAGTTTTCTATAGGTAAGTCAGCAATGCTGTCGATTACAATACCTATATCCGAAACTGATTTTTTAGATAATCTTTGCTGTAAAATCATATCATCAGCTTTAACCTCAATTATTTCTCCTAAATCACTCAGAATTTCTATAATTTGTCTAGGATCATTTGTATGAATATGTATTCTTCTATAGTTTTTATTTTCTGTAATAACAATAGAATCCCCATACTTTTTTAGTAAATTTTGTAGTATGGTTTTCTCAATATATTTTTCATTTCTCATTAATACCTCTGTACAATACTTAAAGTTATCTACTATGTGAAAATCAAATTTATTTGTTGTTACTTCTTTATTTAAATTTATATAATCAAGATTATTTTCGTTAGCTTCTTTTCCATTGATGCCATCAATAAAACCTCTTAAAAAATAAATAAATCCAAGTGCACCAGCATCTTCTTTATGAATACTTGTTTTTGATTTTAAAGTGTACTTTGTTTCCTCTACAGTTAATTTAAGTTTTTTATATGCTTCTTCGAAGATTGCTTCTACGTGTATCTTCTCATCTTTATATGCTTTTAAGTTTTTATAAAAATTTGAAATAGCCGTTAAAATCGTACCTTCTATTGGATTCTCTAATGCAGAGTAAGCATACTCCGATCCAAACCTAAAACATTCTATTAACTCTGATGTGTTGATAACTGTCTTATCAGGACATCCTTCCTCTAGTCCTTGAAAAAATTGAGAAAATATCGCACCTGAATTACCTCTAGATCCTCTTATGGCTGCATCACTTACTATTCTAAGGATATCCTTAATACTTTCTTTTTTTCTAATTTCTTTTTTTATTCTTTGCATTAAATGGTTTAAATTTTCTCCAGTATCATGATCTGGCACTGGAAAATAGTTAACTTCGTTTAAATAGTTTTTATTTTCTTCTATTTTTTCTATTCCTAGAAGTATTGAGTTATATATCGTACTACTTAATATTATATCCTTCATATCATAACCCAAATATTACTATTAATTTAATTGATATTACTGAAGTAATCCCTGTCACAAATGCTCCCCAAATTAAATCAACTACAGTAACTATAGACGGCCAATTTTTAAGTGTAGCCATATTAGTCAGATCATATGTTGAATACATTACAAGACCTAAAAATGATCCCACTAATAATCCTTTAATTAAATTTCCACTGTCTGCATAAGGATTTACTATAAATACTAAAATTGCTAGAACATACAAGCAATAAAAAATAGCAGCCGGAATAAAGTTAACTTTATCCCCCATTAAGTGGCCAATGTTATTTTTATAAAATTTAGGCGCAACTAGTCCAAGCCAAGCTGCATCAATTAATAAAAACACAACAAAAATTATTAAATATCTTTTTATCATTACTTTTTCTCCTTTTTTATTACACAATAATCATTTCTTTTGAATTGTATTATTGAAGCTATCAATAAAGCAATTATTCCAAAAATAATAACTGGTTTAATATATTGACCATAGTTTGCTTGATTACCTACTCTATTAAGTTCATTAAATATTCCAAAGTATGCCCATGCAATCGGCAAAGGATAAATAGCATTATTCAATTTAATATTGATACCTAATATTATAAATATTGAAATAAATAGTATAACTGGAGCCCAAATTGCAGGCGAAATTCCTAATCCATTCCATTCAATACTTACTAAAAAAGCGGATATATTTACAACTGTAGCAATGGTTAGCCAGCCCGCATATAATCCGAAGGCAATGCTTGTAAGATTAAAAGATATTTCTCTTCTATTTTCAACCAGCTTTTTATTAATTGTAGTTAAAGAAATCAGAAGCATAAATATTAAGACTGTTGAAATACCAATTTTTTCATACGAAAATGTCACAATCCATAAAATATTAAAAATAGAACTTAATAGGAAAAGAGGTGTAAAAATATTAATTAGAATTTTTACCTTTGTCTCTTTTTCTTTAACTATCATCATTATTAAGCTTAATAGTACTAACAAATAAATAATTCCCCAAATTGAAAAAGTAAATGGAGCAGGTGTAATTAGTGTATGGTACTTATCTGAAATTGCTTTTTGACTCATCCCATTAATATATCCTAAAGATCCTAAAGCATTAAAAGATAAAGTTAAAAAAAAGGCGATAAGGTTAAGCCATGATTTCGTTTTTGTGTTTTTCATATTAAATCTCCTTAAATAAAGTGTTTACTATCTTTTGTGATAACCTTTTATATATTTGAAGTTCTTCTTTTGTTAGAGTTTTGTAAAATTTATATTCCCATTCTTCCATAATCACTACTCATTGTACAAGTTTTTTCCCTGATGTAGTTCTTTTCTCTCCTATCTTCTGGCTTTTCATCTCTATATATTAGTTCTCTTTTTTCTAAATCATTTAGAATTTTATTAATATTTCCTTTATCTGTCTGTAAATAAGGCATTAAAGCAATTTGTGTTGTAGACGAAAAATAATCTATGACTAGTATCGAGACCAGATAATGCCAACATAAAATTCTCCTTAAAATATTTTGTTATTTTTTTACAACAATTTATTTTGTATATACCCAGTTAATTATTAAACATAACCGGATATGTTATTAGCATGATTTCCAGTTTTCCTTAGGAGAAAATTAACTTATACAACGCTTATATTTCTAAGTGTATTCCCTTGATTAACAAATTTTGAATACATTCGTCCATATATTTCTCATTATGCTCTTTATAAATTGGATAATCAGGAACTACTTCTTTTAAATCATTATATCTATTAGCCTTTTTTCCTCTGTAGTTTTTATCTTTCCATTCTTCAGAAAGACTATATCCTCTTTTTTCCATTTCATTCATTACTAATGAATGATATATGTACAAATAATATGGAGAATAATTGAATACATAATTTACAGTCTTATGTTTTCTGCCCCATCCATTTCCTCTAAGAGCACAACATTCTCTATGTTGACCTAAAAGTTGATTTTTAGGTAAATAACTTATTAGTTTTTCATGCCATAATCTCATTATCTTCCCCTGAAAGTAATCTAGAATTTTCTAAATATTCATTTGGATATTTTACAAGTAATATATTTATGTATTTTACTATATCAATTTGGGTTGTTTTGTCTAATTTATAATCTTCTATTAAACTAAACAATTCCTCTTTTTCATTTTTTGAAGCGTCCTTTTTAAAATATCCCCAAATGTGTAAAATTGCATTTTCAAAATCCTTTTTGCTATCTTTAATTGGTTCAACTTTACTTATTTTTTCTTTTAGAACTTCAAAATTTACATCATCATTTTTTATATATTCTCGGATGTCTAAATATATTTTATGTGACTTACTTAGCACATAATATTTATTTTTCGCCCACAATTCATAACAATCTTTTTTCATTTATCCTTCTCTAAAATCCATTATTCTAATTACAAACTTATTTATATCTTCTATTATTTATTATTTTAAATTTATAAACCCTATAATCTTACTAGATTAATACTACTATATACTGTTATTTAATTTTAAACAATGGAGTAGCTAAAAGATGAGTAATTAATCCCTATTCTTTGCTTTCACAGAACAATACGTATGTTTTCGTATACGGCTCATGCCGTTAATATCTGTTTTGAGAAAGTAATCCTACTTGGATTCTTTCTAAGAAAAATAGTTTTATTCCTTAAATCGAGAATTTGTTATTAACAAGTGTTTTAATTGAGATTTATAATTTTCAATAGTACCGGATTAATACTATGAAAAGAAAAAGTATAAGCCAACAAACACGTCCAAAAATAATTTAACAATGGCTTAAAATCCTATACATAGGGAGTTTGTTTGTGATGCTCCAAATACTAAATTAGTATCATTTATACCAATAGATGAGGGGTTGCTATGTGTATCTCGAATTGTTAATTTATGTTGGAAAGAAAGTTGTCGGATTATTAATAGGTTTAAATATAGCAAAAGAATCGGTTATAAATTGATTAAAGGATGCTTGTAACAACTCTCATAAGGTTAAAGGTCGACTCATCCATAGTTATAGAGGAAGAAATTATTCACACCGATATGGAAGTATGCCTTAAAACATATACCCGTCTAAAAGCATATATCATAAACGGAATTGAAAGTGGCTATACGAACGGTCCTATGGAGGCAAACAATAACAACAAAAAAGTTTTAAAAAGAATAGCGTACGGATATAGGAATTACACTAATTTCAGGAACAGAATACTGTTAGTATTTTCTGATAGAATGCCGATATCAATGTAAAAAAATAGTTCCGAATCAACAGTATGATCTATTGATTCGGAACAGATTAGACTATGTTAATAATTGTCAACCAACACAGTTTGACAAAGAGCCGATATCAGTAGGTGGTTTATTAATGTCTAATAACGCAGATTTTAATACAAAAACAAATATAAATATTTTTATATCTTCTGTTTATATAAGCTTCTAAGTCTTCAAATTTTGGTTCAACTATAACTAAGCATTTTGAATTTTGCAGCCTTTAATATTGAGTATCTAGATACTCTTCAAAGTCCCTGCTCGCTTCATTCAAAACATTTTCGCCTTTATCTAAAATAGTATCTTTTACCTATAATCAAGTTTAAAAATGAATTCTTCACGTTGGTCAATTTGCTACACCTAACCTTCTCGCAACAATAACAAGTCTACCATTCTCCAAGGTATATTCGCACGTTGATAAGGTAATAAGACTATCTCCAAATTTGGCATCTGTTTCGATGTCGTATAATCCAAGCTTTTTAATTTCGCCTATGTAACTAATGAATCCTTCTTCATCTCCAAAGTCCATATAGCTATAATATGGAAATTCGTTGCTCATTGATCCATATACCGAGGTTTTGAAAACGGAGATTATCTCATACTTAGCAATATCACTTACTGTGTTAAACTCAATGTATTTATGTTCACGATAAAAATCATCGTCAACATATTTCATGAGATCACCAAACATCTTACCGTCCTTCATGTGGTGACCATAAATAATAAGATTTGAACTTCTAGGTTCCATACTGTTATTCATATCCATAAATATGGATCCATACTTGCTATATTCTTTATAGATATTCTTGTCTAGGTAAAATGCGTTATCCTTTGCTTTCAATACCGGATAATCTATCTGGGTCCCCTCAATCTTGATCCACCCAACAAATTCATCATTAATGTCAGTTAGTTCTCTGAATGCCATTTGTAACTTGTCATCATAGGATATCTCCGGTTCGCTTAGATTTGTAACATTAACTATCTTCTGTATCTTTTCAACTTCTGCTTCATCCCTTTTTGATTCAAGGAAATAGCTCAATAGCTTGCTTCCTGAATATATTGAAACAGCTATTAGGATAAGAAGCGGCAACAATAAAAAACTATATTTCTTCATTCATTACCACCAGCCTAACAAGATTCAGGAGATTTTATCAGCGGACTTTTCATTTTTCTTCTTCTTCACAATCACAAGTATAATCCAACCAGCAGCAATAAGTGAGCCTGTGAACATACTGCCCAAAAGAACCAGATTTGTATCGTCACCTGTATTTGGGATAGTACCGTTCTTATCAACACCAAATATTAAACTGAACCCAAAATCATATAGCCTATACTGATTCCAGGCATTGGGTACATAGAGTCCTGCTGATACATGATCGAGCTTTATGCTTTCCCCATTTTTTATTTTACTTGTTCCAATAATATCCTTAACTATAGAATCACTGTCTGGTTCCTTTTCAACATACGCCTTAACACCCATCATACCACCCTGTCCAATTTCAGAATCAGTAGTATCATATGGATATCTGTCAAAGTCAAATGTAAATCTTAGGCCATTACTGTAAAGGTAATCGTAGGCAAAACTTATTACTTCAGGATCCGTTTCCATTATGAAATAATTTGGTACATATGGATAGATATCTTTGTCAGACTCATCCATGTTCAAATCCAGTATTCCCCATATTTTGAATTGATTTGTAAGCTGTCCTACTTCCGAAGCAGGAACTGGCTTACCACCAATAGTATTGTCTCTCCAATTGGTTACCGCAGATTGAGCACCATTCGTAGTCCCAAGAATATTATAGATTATTTCAGGCTGCAATTGATTCAGGCTGGCAACATTGTAGTACTTCTTCAGGTAGTCAGAATAGCTTGAATAGCCCGCACTTCTCAAATTTTCATCCAGATTCATCATCTGTGGAAGTGTAATATCAAATGAATCATCAACATTATAGAAATCAATGATTGCATCGTTGACACACCGAAGATTCGCAATCATTATATTGATGTTCTTCCCATCAAATCCCTTCACATCAAGGCTTAGATCCGTACGATAAGTCCTGGAAGTTATTGTAGAAAGCATAGCAGTATAAGCAGAGCCAAATGCCCTGTTCATGGAGTTCGTTAATTTACCTTGTGTAACAGAAAAAATATCATCAGTCCTTGGTAGGTCATTCTCAGTAGTAAAAGTATAATCCTTATAAATTATGGTCTTTCCGGTCTTGTTTACAATCTTAACTTTCTTTGTATATCTCGCACTGGAAATGTTTCTGAAGTCATTAAGAAAAAGAGATGCAAACTCGTTAAGGTTAGCAGTTACCTTACCACCAGACACTGATTCAGGTTTTAAGGTCAATACATAATAACCTTCAGAATCCTTCAGTAGGTTTCCATCTAAATCTGTAAGCCATCCATTAGTAGTAGTTGTAACTACTCCATTTGCTTTAACCGGTACCATTGAATATAATGACATAATAAGAAAGCTTACAAACGTAATCACAATTAGTTTACTCATTTTCCTCACGTTTTGCACCTTCTTTCATTTGGATTCGGACACCCGGTGACCAGGTGTCCATATAATTTCTTGATGCTATTGATTAATAAACTGCATTGAGGAAATTAAGCACTGCCTGTGTTGTTATGGGTGTTGTACCAGTTAACCAAGCATCCGCACCTTCTTCAATAGCCTGTACTGTTTCAGTAGTGAAGGTAAGAGTATAACTTCCTTCAGGAGCATTGGTATTCTGGCTTGAAATAACATTAACAAGATATGATCCATTTGTCATTGCTTTTATCGCAGTTTTTCGCTCTTCCAGTGAAGTTGTGTCGGTAAATGTCTCATCAACAAATTCAGGAGTAGTTAAGCTTGCGTCCCACCATCTAAGTACATAACTTGTAGTTGGTGTAGTGGTTTCCATTTTTAGCATAATTGACTCAATAAATGAGGTAGTAGCTTCTCCAGGAAGCACTTCTTTCAGATAATAGTAATAGCCATCTCCGCCATAAACCCATAGATCTGCATCAGTGCCGTTCTTCTGGACATATGAATCTGTGTCACCAGCTCCATCATATATACCGGTAACAGCATCACCATAATCTGTAAGCTCATCTGAATCGAGTTTGCTTACGATTGGGTAATCCGAATTGCTCCAATATTCATCGTATGTTATACGTACGAGCATTGGGACTTTTCCAGAGTTTTTTACACCAACTGCCTTGTCAATCTCAACGCCAGGGGCGAAAGCACCATCAGCAGGTGGCGTAAATGCCTCTGTGATTGTTGAATCGTAATTCAGTGCTGTCAAATAGTTCTCTGCGGTAGAAGTCTGTGAGAAATAAGCAAATGTTCCACCAACGAATGCGACGAGTAAAAGCACCGCGATTCCCAGCAATGGTGCCTTTCTTTTTAGTCTTTTCATTTTTTCTCCTCCTTAAATTTTTTGAATTTATGTAATCAGTGTTTACTGCTTTACATCACATTTTACTTTCTGTTTCTTTACTCTCTTTATCTGCAATATTGTCGAATAACAGCTTTGCTACCATAACAAGAAATACAGCTCCGATAACGAAATAATTCTGAACATACTGCACAAAATATCCTGCAAAAGGTACATGGTATTCTATCACTTCACCCTTAACATTTTTGTATGGAATCGGATTAATGTCTGGTGAAGCATTTGCATCACCTTTTGTTACGAAGGATTTTGTAGCATCATCTATAGCAAACACCCTATGAGTTACCACGCTTTTAGAATCGTCACCAACACTGTATGTAATTGTGTCTCCAACTTGAATACCACTATATGGTGCACTTTTGTAATATATGACACTACCAACCGGATATGCCGGTTCAATGCTCCCTGTCAGTACCACCACTGGCTTATACCCACCAACGATTGGCCCTGCAACAATTAAAACCATAAGAATGAGCAGGTAGCAGATCATCGTCATTAATCCCAGAATCTTTCCTAACACTTTCAAATTAAACTCCCCCCGTCGGATCCAACCACTGAATATTATTTCCTACGATATTGAATCCATGCCCCCAATTTTCCTCAGCTGCAACAGAGATCGCCTGAATAGACTGACTGTTTACATCAAGAGTATATTGGGAATTTGAATAATCAGTATCATGTAGATCGTTTGAAACCGGGATTAATCTTATACTATAGACCAGAAGGCTTGTACTTTCTCCTGGTTTATGGATC
>JASDTM010000136.1:0-11201 GCA_041891535.1 Clostridiaceae bacterium | reverse complement strand
ACCAATGCAGAAGATTCGCTGTCATAGTTTGGAAAGCCCCTTTTAATGACATTTATGTTACACCATATTCGTTTATAAACCTGTCAGCTTTTTCATGTGGAAGTTCAGGTATGGATTTTCTTATATCCTCAATCCATTCATCTGAAATATTGATGGTGACCATGTCTCCATCAGGGAAATACCTGTAGTCATTGGCCATTTCCTTGCTTCTCATATGGACGGTTTCAAGCTTTGCTTCATCCCATCTTCTAGTTTCTTCAGATCTTTTCTCGCCTTTTTCCAACATGGCAATTTGTCTTTGGGTTTCATACTCAACTGCTTTTTCCATACTTTTGAATGAATTAAGGTTTTTAATCTCAGCACGTGGTTCAAATTTTTCAGCGTCTTTTCTCATGACTGAAATATTCAGATCCACTCTTAAAGATCCTTCTTCCATTCTTACGTCTGAAACACCGATTGCTTCCAGTATTGATCTTAATTTAGTCATGAAGGCAGTTGCTTCTTCTCCGGTTCTTATATCAGGTCTTGTTACAATTTCAATTAAAGGAACACCAGATCTGTTGAAGTCCACCAGGGTATTTTTACCTGAATGAAGCTGCTTTCCTGCATCCTCTTCCATATGGATTCTTTCAATCCTGATTTTCTTTTTACCCCCTGCTTCAGTTTCAATCTCAACAAAACCATCATGGCAAATTGGATAAACCTGCTGTGTTATCTGGTAGTTTTTAGGGGTATCAGGATAAAAATAGTTCTTTCTGTCAAATCTTTGGGTTCTATTAATATCACAGTTTAATGCCAAACCTGCTTTAAGGGCATAATTTACCACCTCTTTATTGAGCTGTGGCAATGCTCCAGGTAAACCTAAACATACTGGACATACATGTGAATTTGGCTTTCCACCGAATTCTGTGGAGCATGAGCAATAAGCCTTTGTCTTGGTGGATAGTTCTACATGGCATTCTAAGCCAATTATGGTTGTATATTCCATGTTACATATCCTCCTTTGGTGTTCTGGTTGTATAGTCATGTTTCTTCTCGTAGCCATATATGTAGTCAAAGAGTCTTCCTTCATCAAAGTAGTTACCTATAATCTGCATTGATACGGGAAGCCCTCCTGAAAAACCAATTGGGAATGTTACTGCCGGGAGTCCCGCAATGCTGGCCGGTACAGTATAAAGGTCATTTAAATATACCTCCATGACATTATCAGGTTTGACTCCGATTTTGGTCGGGAAGTTTGTTGTAGCAGGTCCGATTATGGCGTCATACTTTTCGAATACTTTCTTAAAGTCCTCTTTAATAAGAGTTCTGACTTTTAATGCAGTGTTATAGTAAGCATCGTAATATCCAGCAGAAAGTACGTAAGTACCCAGCATTATTCTTCTTTTAACTTCTTCTCCGAAGCCTTCACTCCTGGAGTTTTTATATAAATCCACGTTATCTGTAAAGTTTTCTGACCTTTTTCCATATCTGATACCGTCAAATCTTGCAAGGTTACTTGAAGCCTCTGCAGATGAAACTATATAGTATACTGCCAAGGCATGGTGAGCCATTGGAAGATCAATCTCTTCAACTATTGCTCCAAGCTTTTTAAAGTCTTCAACTGCTTCTAAAACCTTTGCTTTAATATCCTCATTTATTCCTTCCTTGAAGAAATCTCTCGGAAGAGCAAGTTTAACACCATTTAAGTCACCCTTTATCATTGAAAGATAATCTGGTACTTCAACCTGGCTAGTGGTTGAGTCCTTAGGGTCAGCTCCGGCCAGAACCTTCAGCATAAGTGCTCCATCTTTGACATCCTTGGAAAGTATTCCTACCTGATCAAGAGTTGAACCAAAGGAGGTAACTCCATATCTTGAATTTCTGCCATAGGTAGGTTTTATACCAACCAGGTTATTGAATGCTGCAGGCTGACGGACTGAGCCACCAGTGTCTGATCCTAAAGTTATAGGTGCCATACTAGCAGAAACTGCTGCTGCAGAACCACCTGAAGAGCCTCCGGGAATTCTTTCCAAATCCCAGGGATTTAGTACTGGACCAAAAGCAGAATATTCGTTGGTTGAGCCCATGGCAAATTCATCCATGTTAAGCTTACCTAAAATTATTCCACCCTCATTTTTAATTCTTTCAATGACAGTTGCATCATATGGAGAAATATATCCCTCCATGAATTTTGACGCATTAGTATTTTGCATACCAATTACACTCATGTTGTCTTTTACTGCCACTGGTATTCCGTGTAACAGCCCATGAGCGTTTCCGGATTTTCTTTCTTCATCTTTAAGATCAGCTTCCCTTAGTGCTTCTTCTTCAGCAACGTAGAGATAAGCATTTATTTTAGAATTCTTTTTCTTAATGCTCTCAAGGTAGCTTTCAACAATTTCTCTTGATGTTGTTTCACCCTTATCCAGCATTTCCTTCAGCTTTAATACAGTAAAATCAGTTCTGATCATTCTTCCACCTCAAAAACAGAAGGCACTAAGAAGTAGTCCTCGATTCTGCCTGGTGCATTCATCAATGATTTTTCAGAATCAAAACCCTCAACCACAACATCTTCTCTGAATCTGTTTTCTATATAAACAGGATTTACAGTAATTTTTGCCTCATCAGTATTAACTTTCTGAAGCTCTTCCACATAGACCAAAATGTTATTCAAGTCATTTGCCAGACTTTCCATTCCCTCATCAGTGAATTTAAGCCTTGCAAGCTCTGCAATATGCTCAACGTCTTTTTTTGATACCGACATTTGTATTCCTTCCTATCTGTAGTTTGTAAACTGAATCGCAAAATCAAAATCAGCGGCTTTTAAAGCTGCTATTGCTGTTTGCAGGTCATCCTTGTTCTTTCCTGTAACTCTGACTACATCGCCTTGAACTGAAGGAGTAACCTTAAGCTTCAAGTCTTTAATCTTGGTAGTAATCTTTTTAGCCTGTTCTTTATCCAGTCCCACTCTGATCTTAATATTCTGCTTTACTCTTCCACCTAAGGATGACTCAATCTTTCCATATTCAAAGGATTTAAGATTAACTCCTCTTTTTACAAGCTTACCCTCCAATACATCAACCACGTTCTTCATTTTCATGTCATCAGTAGTGTCAATGTGGATTTCTTCATCCTTGCGCTCTATCTTTGTATTTGATCCCTTAAAGTCAAACCTTGTGCTTATTTCCTTGTCCGTTTGATTCAAAGCATTGTCAACTTCCTGCATATCCACCTGGGATACTATATCGAATGATGCATCTTTTGCCATGATTTCCTCCTGAAAATTAATTAGTTTATTTATTCTGATTTCTAATTTATTCTAAAATACATTTGCTCTTAAAAGATATCCTGCAATTACAGTCAGAACTGCAAACACAACTGAGTAACCCCTGTAGGTGGGATATTTTACCGAGTCCATTATACTTCTTAAGGTCCAGAACAAGAACATTATGAAAAGTACTGTTATCAAAGTTCTGGATGTCTCAAACAAAGCAGTAACATATATATTGAATGTGGACATGAAGGTCATGATTACGGTAATAAATGCAATTGGCAGCATTAGCCAGGACATAATTTTGATCAAGAGACTCAAGGTTACTATAAAATCATTTTTTTCATTCACCGATTTCTTCATTTGATCATCTCCTCAAACTCTTCCTCAGTCAGGGTTTTAACTCCCAATTCATTGGCCTTGGTGAGCTTGCTTCCTGCCTCATCTCCGTATATGACAAAGTCTGTTTTCTTGCTTACTGACCCTTGAGGTATTGCACCTAAGGAAATAAGCTTATCCTCCATTTCCTTTCTTTTGTAGTTTTTAAGAGTGCCTGTAATTACAGCTGTCTTACCCATGAATGGATTTTGAACTACTACTGCTTCTTGCTTCTCCTGGGGTTCAACTCCAAGTTTTAAGAGCATCCTTATTTCCTCTAACACCAAGTCACTTTTAAAGAAATCGAGTATGTTGTTAGCTACTATATCTCCCACATCAGGTACATTTATTAGCTGGTCGTAGGTTGAATTGATTATGTTGTCCAAGGTCTTAAAGGTTGAAGACAAATCCCTTGAAGTTTTAAGTCCAACATTCTGGATACCCAGGGCATATATAAAGTTTTCAAGCTGTGGCTTTTTTGAATCTTCAATGGCTTTTAATATATTGTCAGCCTTCTTATCCTTGGTTTTGGGAAGTCTTAGAAGATCTTCCTTGGTCAAGGAATAAAACTCTGATACTTTTTTTAAATCCAGCTCCGTGAAGAACGCTTCAGCAGTTTTCTCTGAAATACCCTCAATATTCATGGCATCCCTCGATGTAAAATGAACCATGGTTTTAACCAACTGAGGTTTACAAGCCAGAGTATTTTCACAGAAATAATGTGCACCTATAAGTGTTAATTTAGTTCCACAGGACGGACAATATTCTGGAGGCAGAATTTCTGTGACCTCATTGTCATTTAATACTGTTCCCATTATTTCCGGTATGACATCGTTGCTTCTTCTTATATATACATCTGCTCCGATACCAACACCTTTTCTTTTTATATCGTCCATGTTATTGAGAGTGGCTCTTTTTACAGTCACTCCAGCTAGCTCAACCGGCTCCAAAATGGCGGTTGGAGCAACTCTTCCGGATCTTCCCACATTCCATTCAACATCCAAAAGTCTTGTAACAGTTTCTTCTGCTTCAAATTTATAAGCCAATCCCCATTTAGGGAATTTAATGGTGTATCCCATTTCCTCCCTTGTTTTAATATCATCTACAACTATTACTATGCCGTCTATGTCATAGGATAAATCACTTCTTACTTCAATATTTTCATCTATCAAAGCCTTTATTTCTTCATAGGTTGAAGCTTTTTTAAAGTAATTGTCAGTCTTGAATCCGTGGCCTTGTATAAACTCCACCATTTCAGAGTAAGTCTTGAATGGTTCCCCTTCCTTATAACCCACATCATAGAAGAAGACAGTAATGTTCCTTCTTTTCGTTTCGGCCAGGTTTAAGTTCCTTAAGGCTCCTGCAGCTCCGTTTCTTGTATTTTTCAATGGTACTGCAGCTGTCTTGTTGTAGTTTAAAAATGCTTCCTTGGTCATCAAAGCTTCACCATGGATTTCAAAGAGATTTGTTGAAGCAATCTTAAGAGGTATGGATGCTATGGTCATAATCTGCTTTGTTATATCCTCACCGATACTTCCACTTCCCCTTGTAGCCCCCTTGACCAATATTCCATTTTCATCATAAGTCACATTAACAGCCAGGCCATCAAATTTTCTTGTTAAAACATAGGATGGATCAGGCAGTTTATCTTCATGTGATGCATTGTATTCATCTACAAATCTTTTATTTTTATTCAGCCAATCTTGAAGTTCATCCTGGCTTTGAGCCTTGTCCAAGGACCATAATTTAGCCCTGTGGGTATATTTGTTAAAGCCTGGGAGAATTTCATCACCAACTCTTTTAGTTGGTGAATAGCTCAAAGAATAGCCTTCTTTAATCTCAAGTTCCTGTAGTTCCCTGTAAAGTCTGTCATACTCCAAGTCTGAAACACTAGGTTTGTCCAGAGTATAATATTCCACGGAATATTTATTCAAAAGATCTGTAAGTTCTTCAATCCGTTTTTTGTTATCTTCCATGGCAACCTCCTTGAACTGTAATTTTAATCATTTAATTATAGCATGAAAATAAATCATTTTATCTAATTCCAAACACCCTTGAAATACCAATAATGTTGGTACTTCAAAGTAGGTAAAATGATAACTGAGCAATACTCAATCTCAAAATATTTCTTCAAAAATAAAAGGGATATACTTTTTTAAATACATCCCCTTCATCTGTTATTCTATTGGAGTCAATGGGGCAAGAGATAAAAGAAGTGTTTTTATCCCATAGTTGTCAAAAACTATTTGGAGTTTGACATCATTCTTCTCCTCAGTGGCATTGACTATTATCCCGTTTCCGAACTTTGGATGGGTAACCTTTTTGCCTGGTTTTGCATTATCCTCGGTTAAGAAATTCTCCATTGTGTCATTCTTGGCCATTGCCCTGATTTCTTTTTGTGTTGGCGGTACATTCTGTCTTATACCATGTGCCTGGAAAGGCATACCCTGTCTTGATCCACCGGCCATTGTAGTCCTAGGCCAACCCTCATTGAGCATTTCTTTTAACTCGTCCGGCACGTCAGTTATGAAGTCTGAAGGAGGATACATCATTGTTCTTCCATAAACCAGCCTGGCTTCAGCATATGTCATGTAAAGTATGTCCTCAGCCCTTGTCATGCCTACATAGGCAAGCCTTCTTGACTCCTCCATCTCATTTTGATCCTCAAATGACTGTGTTCCAGGGAATAATCCATTTTCCATACCAACCAGGAAAACCACCGGGAATTCCAAACCCTTGGATGTATGTACTGTCATCATGACCACCGCATCAGCCTCATCGTCGTATTTATCCACATCAGAGATTAACGCCACATCCTCCAAGAATCCAGGAAGTGTCGCCTCATCAGTCAAGTCATAGTTTGCTGCTGCGTTTATAAGTTCTTCAATATTTTCAACTCTGCTCACATCCTCAGGATTTCTGGATGCCACAAGCTCTTTTAAATAGCCTGTTTTATCAATGATTTCACTGAAGGTTTCCTGGACGCTTTGATCCACAGAATCACTCATTATAGTATTTATCATCTTTCTGAATTCTGTGACTGAGTTTAACGCTCTTCCAGATAATACGCCATATTCTTCAACATCCATTATGACGTCGTATATATTTATACCCTGCTCCATGGCAATCTGTGCCATTTTATCAACAGTGGCATCACCAATGGCACGTTTTGGGACATTTATTATCCTTCTTAACGAAACCTCATCAAAGGGGTTATTAACCAGTCTGGCGTAAGCCATGATGTCCTTTATTTCTTTTCTGTCGTAGAACTTCAATCCTCCCAAAAGCCTGTAAGGGATGCCGTTTCTCATGAAGCTGTCCTCAAATATACGTGACTGGGCATTTGTTCTGTATAAAACAGCAAACTCATTCCAGTTTCTGCCATCAGAGGAAAGTTTTTTAATCTCTTTTGATACAAAAGCTCCCTCATCGTTATCTGAGAAGGCTCTGTAAATCTTGATTTTATCGCCTTTCTGTCTGTTTGGAATCATTGTTTTTGATTTTCTTGTTATGTTGTTTCTTATAACTGCATTGGCTGCATCAATAATATTTGAAGTTGACCTGTAGTTTGTTTCAAGCTTGATTATCTTGGCATCAGGATAGTCTTTTTCAAACTCCAGAATGTTTCTTAAATCAGATCCTCTGAACTTATAAATACTCTGGTCATCATCTCCAACCACACATAGATTTCTGTGTCCCCCTGCCAAAAGGTCGATCAGCTCATACTGTGCCTTATTTGTGTCCTGATACTCATCCACGAGAATATATTTGAATTTATTTCTATAAAATTCCAAAACCTCCGGGAACTGCTTAAACAGCTTGACTGTCAAAACTATGATGTCGTCAAAATCCACTGCCATATTGGAGGATAGTTTTCTCTGGTATAACTGGTAAACCTCTCCAATCTTTCTTTTCCTGAAGTTACCTTGATTCAATTTTAAATATTGGTCAGAATCAATCAAAGAATCCTTTGCTGAAGAAATGGCCTTCATAAAGTCTCTTTCAGTAAATTCTTTTTCCCTTATTCCCAATTCTTCCATACACTGCTTGATCAAGGATTTTTGATCGTAGGTTTCGTATATAGTAAAGTCTTTTTTAAATCCGAGCTTTTCTATTTCTCTTCTTAATATTCTAAGGCATGAGGAATGGAAGGTTGATATCCACATGGAATCTGCCTCATCCCCAACCAGTTTTTTTACCCTGTCCTTCATTTCGGCCGCTGCCTTATTGGTGAAGGTTATTGCCAATATACTCCACGGAGCCACATTTTCCACTTCCATAAGATAAGCGATTCTATGGGTTATAGTCCTGGTTTTTCCAGAGCCTGCTCCCGCTAATATCAGCACTGGTCCCTCAGTTGTGATGCAAGCCTCATATTGTTTTTCATTCAGTAAATTTTTATAATCAGTAGCCATTTTTATCTCCCTGGTATTAGTACCTCAATTATAGCATAACCAATAAGCCTGATTCGCACAGCAGTTCTATTTTTCAAGGTCTGTTGCCTTTAATAACATATCAAGCTCCATGTCTGTCAGTTCTCTGTATTCCCCTAAATTCAGCTCCAAAGGCAAATCCAAGGGTCCGAAGCTCTCTCGCTTTAGTTCCAGTACCTTGTTATCCAAAGCTTCAAACATTCTTTTAACCTGATGGAATTTACCTTCATGGATAATGACTTCACAAGTTTTACCATCCTCAGCCAAAGCCCTTAACCCGGCTGGTCTGCAGCGATAACCCTCAGAAATGACAATCCCTTTTGCAAATTTTTCAATATCCTTTGAAGTTATTGGACGCTCAATAACAGCATGATACTTTTTATCTATTTCCCACTTCGGGGAAATAAGCCTGTGATTGAGATCTCCATCATTAGTCAATAAAAGAAGGCCGGTTGTATCCTTATCCAGTCTCCCAACAGGAAACGGGTTATATACCCTATACTTTTCATCCAGAAGATCTATGACAGTCTCGGAGAAATTATCTTCAGTTGCCGACAAAACACCACCTGGTTTATTCATGACAAGATAGATATACTTTTTATAGTTTAAAACAACCCCGTCAACTTTAATCTCAGATGCTTCCTTGTCCACCAACATGTCAGAGGCTTTGACTATAGTCCCATCCACAGTTACACGGCCTTTTTTTATTATTTCTTTGACTTCTTTTCTTGAACCGAGCTTTGTGTTGGACAGAATCTTATCCAGTCTTTCCATTTATCTTCTCCTCAATATGAAAAGAGCCTGCCTCATAGCTCTGAAATCAGACTCTTCACCTTATTCCTTGGATTTGGTATGCTCTCCAAAACCATATTATGCCTACAATTATATTTTAATATGAACTACTCACCACTAAATTTTATTTGAAGCGAGAGCTTATTGTCTTCAATTTATCTGACTATAGTCTGGATTCAAGAGTAGCCTTTAAGTCCTCATATCCAGGTTTGCCTAAAAGGGCGAACATGTTCTTTTTATATGCTTCAACTCCCGGCTGATCAAATGGATTTACACCAAGCATGTAACCAGATACTGCACAGGCTAATTCAAAGAAGTACACCAGTTGACCGAAGTTGTCCTCATCGAGCTTATCCACTGATAGAATTAGATTTGGAACTCCACCATCATTATGCGCTAAAAGAGTTCCTTTAAACGCATTTTCATTAACTTCATGAAGGGTTTTTCCAGCAAGGAAGTTTAAACCATCAAGATCATTTTCATCCTTTTCAATGGTGAAATTTCGTCTTGAATTCTCAACCTTTATCACTGTTTCAAATAAATTTCTCTTACCATCCTGGATAAACTGTCCCATGCTGTGAAGGTCAGTTGAGAAGTTTACTGATGCAGGGAATATTCCCTTTCCGTTTTTACCCTCTGATTCTCCATAAAGCTGCTTCCACCACTCAGAGAAATACTGAAGACCTGGTTCATAGTTGACTAAAACTTCAATTTCCTTTCCCTTGGCTGCCAATATGTTTCTTGCAACAGCATATTTAACTGCATCATTGTCACTATAGTCTGATGTTGTGTATTTAGTCATTGCAGTCTTGGCACCTGCCATGACTGTATCAATGTCAATGCCGGCTGCAGCCATAGGCAGAAGTCCAACTGCAGTCAATACAGAATATCTTCCGCCGATTTCATCCGGAACTACAAATTCTTCGTATCCTTCTGCATCAGCCAACGTTTTTAATGCTCCTCTGGCCTTGTCAGTAGTTGCATAAATTCTTTTCGAAGCCTCTGCTTTTCCATATTTTTCTTCCATGTATTTTTTCATTATTCTGAAAGCAATTGCAGGCTCTGTTGTCGTACCTGATTTACTGATTATATTTACAGAAATATCTTTACCCTCAATAGCTTCTAAAAAGTCATTCAAGTAATCCGGAGACATGTTTTGTCCCAGGAAGTAAATTTCAGTACCCTTTCTCTTATCCTTTGCCACATTGTTTAAAAAAGCATGGGTAAGCATTTCAATTGCTGCCTTTGCTCCAAGATATGATCCACCAATTCCTATTACAACAAGAGCATCTGAATCAGACTTTATCTTATCTGCCGCTTTCTTAATCCTTGCAAATTCTTCCTTGTCATAATTTTCAGGTAGATCTATCCATCCTAAAAATTCATTACCTGCCCCTTTTTTTTCAACTGCAGCCTTTAAGGCCAGTTCAGCATAGGGCTTCATATTTTCCATTTCACCATTTGAAATCATTCCTATTGTTTTGGTTATATCCAATTTCAACATTATTTATTATCTCCTTTTAGACCTTTTAGGCCTGATTTTATACTTAACTAATATTTTTCCCTTTTAGCCATTAACCTGGCATTGCAGCAACCGGAGCGGAATCTTGTGAGAAGAGCCTTGGTTGAATCTGACCTTCTTCTTCTTGCCACCTCGTTCATGCATTTTGTGCATAGGATTTTATAACCGTTTCTGACAGTTTCTCTATGCTCTCCTTGAAATCTTGTATCTTCCGGTATTCCCAGTCTTCTGCAAACTTCTTTGAAGTAGGTATCATGCATGTGGTTGACACCTGTAGTCACATTTGCGTAATAGTGGGCATATTCGTGTTTTATGGTATTTATAACTATTTCATCAGGATAATCACCAGATAATAGCTTTTCTGAAAACTTGAAGGCAACAGGGATAATCTTGTTACCCACTGCCTTGAATACAAAAGAACCATAGGTCTTTTTCATTCTGACAGATATTTCTACAGGTATTCCGTTACATGGAAATCCGGCTTTCTTACCAGTCTCATCAAGTATTCTTTTTACATCTTCAATAGTAAATATCCTGCCCATTATTTCTACCTCATCTTCAATTATATCCTATCCACATAAACCATGTCAGATATTTAGTTTCTCATCATCACTTTTAAATTCAAAAATGTTAAACCCACTGTCATTGAGCAATGCTGCTTTGACAGTGGGTAAGTATTTTATAGATCTTTAAATGGTTATTTCTTAAAGTTGTTTTTTTCTTAAAGTTGTTTTTTTCTTAATGTTGTTTTTGTTGTTAAATTGATTCTAGCTTTCTTTGACTGGAATCTTTTTGTCGTCTATCAGCTTATCTGCAACCCAGG
>JASDTM010000135.1:0-1859 GCA_041891535.1 Clostridiaceae bacterium | reverse complement strand
TCAGATGATGTCCCAGTAGGTATAAAAAGAGTGATGGAAACAGTTCTTAAAGAGGCATTGACTAACATATACAAGCACTCAGACGGTGATAAGATAAATCTAATAATCAGGGAACTGCCGAATCACTTTACTCTGACCGTCAAGGATAACGGTAAAATAAAAACTCTTAAAAAAGATGGTATGGGTTTAAAGAACATGAGTGAGGCTGTAAGAAATGAAGGTGGTTTTTTCACTACAGGATATAATGATGGATTCTATATCCACACAACCCTGCCTCAAAATCGAGAAGTTAATGAGGAGTAAACCGATGAAAATTATAATTATAGATGACGACCCTGTGGTTGTTGATGCTTTGCAGATGATAACAGAAGCTTCGGGCATTGAAGTTGTAGGTACTGGAAATGATGGCAATAAAGCCTTGGAGTTATATGAAGCCTATAAACCTGATGCAGTATTAATGGATATCCGTATGTCTCCTGTAAATGGAATGGAAGCCACGGGCAAAATCATGGAAAAGTATCCTGATGCGAAAATCCTTTTAGTTACAACCTTCCAGGATGAGGAATATATTGCCGGTGCTCTATCTATGGGCTGCATGGGCTATATACTAAAGCAAAATGTCAAAGGAATTGTCCCAGCCTTAAATGCAGTAATCTCCGGTCAAATGGTGTTTGACTCACAAATTATAGATAAAATCGGAAAGCCCGATATCAAGAAAAAATTCCCTGAACTGTCAGATCGGGAAGAGGATATTTTGGAACTTGTTGCAAAGGGAATGAATAACAAGGAAATCTCAGATACTTTGTTCCTATCCCAGGGCACTGTCCGTAATTATATTTCCCAAATGCTGGATAAGCTTGAATTACGTGACAGAACTCAGCTCGCCATCCACTATTATAAGAAATAAGCAATGAAAACAAGTCAAGGCATGCCCGAATTGGTCATGCCTTGACTTGTTATTTTCTATATTTTATAAGTTACATTTTAAGATCTAAATCTTTTATCTTTATTAGATAAACAGATTTATTGCAGATTCTTCAGCTTCACCTAAGTAGTAGCCGACTCCTCCGACCTTGACACCGTCAACAAGCTCTTCAAGCTTAATTCCAAGAAGGTCCATGGACATCTGGCATGCAACCAGTTCAACACCGTTTCTTACTGCTGTTTCCATCAATGATTCTAATGAATCAACATTGTTGTCATCCATTACTTTTCTGATCATCTTAGGTCCCATGCCTGCCATATTCATCTTTGAAAGACCAAGCTTTCTTGTGCCCTTTGGCATCATCATTCCGAACATTTTCTCAAGTGGTGTCTTTTTGACTTCAGGTGCCACTGATTTTCTTAGGATGTTCAATCCCCAGAATGTGAAGAACATGGTTACTTTACCGCCCATGGCGCTTGCTCCGTTGGCTATGATAAAAGATGCTATTGCTTTATCAAGCTCGCCTGAAAATACAACCATTGTCTTATTCTTAGGTTCACATGCATTTACTGCTGTATCAGTTGGAACTGCACAAGCTAAATCAGCTTTTTTGATTTTTGCTTCAACAAAGCCTCTTTCCTTTGTAAGATGGACTACTTCATTTCCAGTACGTCTGGCCCAAGCCTTGACGTCCTCAAAATAACCTGGATCGCTGGCTCTTACACTTAAAATGTCTCCAGGGTTAACCTGATCCATTGCTTCCCTTGTTTTTAGAAGTGGTCCGGGGCATGATAATCCACAAGCATCGACTCTAATAGTCTTTGCCGGTTCTACTTCTGGTTCAGGGCTTTTTTTTTCCAAGATTGAAGTGCCGTCTTCGTGTGTAGCCATCAAATTCTTTTTAGGCTGGTCGTCTCCCTGTGTTCTTTCTGTA
>JASDTM010000134.1:0-11295 GCA_041891535.1 Clostridiaceae bacterium | reverse complement strand
ATGTTTTACATCCATGTGCTGGATGAGACACTTGCCTATCAGGTGGATCAGATTAAAACCATAGATCCAACAGATTTTTCAGATCTTCTAGTTGTTAAAGGACATGACTATGTCACATTACTCACCTGTACACCAATAATGATCAATACTCACAGACTTCTTGTCAGAGGTCATAGAGTAGATTATGTGGCAGCAGTTGAAGAACCACTTATAGCAGAAAACAAATCGAGCTTCACCTTCAGATACTTATTCTATGGAATGTCAGGTCTTGCAGCATTATTATTCTTAATACTTCTTAGACAAAGATCAAAACGTAAAAAAGCTGAAAGGGAACTTAAGAAGATAAGGGCTATAAAAAAGGAAAAAGAAGAACAGGAAAAGAAAGAGCAAGAACTCTTAAATACCAATAATGAGGGATTAATTCCAGATAGTACTAATCAGATGAAAGATGAAATGAGTTCAAATACTAACTCTGAAGATGCTATCAACTCCACTGATATAAGTAGTAATGGTCAGGAACACATACCAAAAGAAGGTGATGACCATTGATGAATAAACCAGAAGAAAATAGTGGAGATGGTAATAAGCATCAAAAGCCGACTAAAAAGAAATTAAGCAAGTGGATACTTTGGCCTGTGTTTATTCTTGGATTACTTATATTCAGCTATCCTTTCTTTTCACAAGCCTATTACAGAAAAGTCAGCAAGCAAGAGGTTAATACATTCAACGATTCGGTTAAATCATTGGAATCAGTGGAGGTTGATAAAAGAATCGAGCTCGCTAAAGCATATAACAAGACACTGGACCCATCAAGAATCATGGACCCATATTCTGCTGAAGAAGAAGCAGGTCGAGCTGAGTATGCAAGAATGCTTGAACTAAAGGAAAAGATTGGGTATGTCACAATTCCGAAACTTGACCTTATGATACCAACCTATGCAGGAACTTCTGAATTTGTTTTGCAGAAGGGTGCCGGGCATTTGGAGGGAACCAGCTTGCCAGTAGGTGGTAAAGATACACATTCAGTAATCACTGCTCATAGAGGACTGCCAAGTGCTGAACTCTTTACTCATTTGGATAAATTGGAAAAGGGAGATATATTCTATTTCACAAATATCCAAACCACTTTAGCTTATAGGGTGGATCAAATACTTGTTGTAGAGCCTTCAAATTTCGAACCGGTCTTGGTTGTGGATGGAGAGGACTATATGACACTGTTAACCTGTACCCCATATATGATTAACTCTCATAGGTTACTAGTCAGAGGAACAAGGATTGAATACACACCGCCGGCTCAGGAGAATCTTCTGCCTGATAACAGGGCATCCAGGTTATATATGTATTTAGCACTGGGTATGGGATTATTGGTTCTGATATTAATACTATTGGTATACAAGAATAACAGGAAAATAAAGAAGATAAGAAAGGGGTTGGATGATTGAAAACTAAGATAATAGGGCTGGGACTTATAATCATCGGCTTCATATTGTTTTTGACTCCTTTAACCAGGGGGTTATTGGTTGAATTTAACTCCACGAAACACCTTATTGAAATAAAAAAGAACATGGCTTCAGTTTCAAGTTCGGTTATGTCTGAGAGAATCGCAGAAGCACAGAAATTCAATGCTGGTAGCAGAATGGAGGATTTAGTAGACCCATTCATTAAGCCAATAACTGAAGCAGATAAAAAGCCCCTTGAATATCTTAATCCAGATGAACCCTTTGCCATGCTTTCAATCCCTAAAATAGAAGTTGATCTTCCGATATACCTTGGAGCATCTGATTGGCATCTTCAAATGGGAGCTGCTCAAGTGTCCGGCACATCTCTTCCTATTGGAGGGATGGGTACAAGATCAGTAATTGCTGGACATAGAGGATGGATGGGTATACCATTCTTCAGAAACCTGGATAAACTAAAACCCGGAGATACCATCGTTATTGAAGTACTGGGTAAAAAGCTTAATTATAAAATAGTTGATCTTCAGGTTATCGCTCCAAATGACAATGACCAGCTATTGCCTAATCCTGATAAGGATATGGTAACCCTTTTAACCTGTCATCCGTATATGATCAACAATGAGAGACTTTTAGTAAATGCAGTTTTTGAATCAGAAGAGAAACTTGAAGCAGGAACTGGTATTTCAGAATCATATGTTTTTAGTGGTAATAAGTATTCACTTGTTTCAGCTGCAACAAGTGCAAAGAGTATCAGTGGAATGACAGAAGTCTTTGGAGCACTTCCAAAAAGCAGACAGTTCACAGCTATGGGAGTGGCTGCAGGTTGGGTTGTTGTGCTTTTGTTAGTATTAAAGTGGATCGGGCTAGTAAGAAGAAGTATTGATAAAAGTAGTAAGAAGTAATAGATAGATTCTTTTCTGGTAGTCAGAAAATAATGAGACGAACATACTGAAGGATTAAGTGGTATGTTCGTTTTTTTGCTTTCTTTGGAAATTAATTTTAAACAAAACTGTAAAGTTGTTGAAAACATGTCAATTAGGGGTATATTGAAGGCAGAGGACGAGGAGGGCATTATTATGAAGACTGAAGTTAAATCAAAGGTTTCAGGAGAAACAACATTTGATGACTCTATATATAAGAAGATAATAGGAAGCAGTACAGTGGATGAGGTTTACAGTATTTTAGAAACATCCTCTGAGGGTATAAATACTGAAGAAGCTTCCAAAAGATTTGAGAAATACGGACCAAATGAGATAAGTGATGCCAAGGTGGATGGGTTGTTCAAACAGATCTTCAATGCCTTTGCAAGTCCATTTACAGTAGTTCTGTTACTTCTGGCACTTATTTCATTCTTTACTGACGTAGTATTTATGAAAAAGGGAGAACAGGACTTCTCAACCACAGTCATTATTATAGTTATGGTACTTATAAGTGGTGGTATTAGCTTTGTACAAGACCATAATTCAAGGATTGCTGTCAGTTCTTTAATGGGACTTATTAAAAATAAGACCATGATTTTAAGAAAGGGCGAAGCTCCGAAGGATACTGACGTAGATCAGGTTGTACCAGGGGATTTAATTGAACTTAATGTTGGAGACATTATTCCCTGTGATTTGGTTTTGGTGCAAGCCAAGGATTTACTTGTAGATACCTCTTCTTTGACAGGGGAGAGTTTACCAGTTGAAAAGAAGGGGTTTAATAGCAGAAGCTCCGAGAAAGTAAGTCCTGGCAATACTTCAGGATCTATTCTAGACAATCCAGCTATGGTGTATATGGGCAGTGTTGTAACAAGTGGAAGTGCTAATGCAATCGCGGTTACAACGGGAAATTCCACATATTTTGGTTCAATTGCTAAAGCATTGGAAGAAAAGCCTGAACCTAACAGCTTTGACAAGGGTATTGCCTCTGTAAGTACTCTCTTAGTCAGATTTATGATGGTAATGGTGCCGATTGTTCTTTTAATTAACGGAATAACCAAAGGCAACTGGCTTGAAGCCTTTTTATATGCCATGACAGTGGCAGTTGGATTAACTCCTGAAATGCTGCCTATGATACTTACAACAAACCTGGCTAAAGGTGCTGGAGTCATGGCAAAGAAGAAGACCATAGTCAAGGATTTGTCTTCAATACAAACCTTTGGTTCAATGGACATTCTATGCACTGATAAAACAGGTACATTGACGCAGAATAGAGTTGAATTACAGGATAGTCTGGATGTTAAGGGAGTTAAAAGCGATGATCTTTTACTCAAAGCCTATTTAAATGCACATATGCAAAATGGGAGTAACAGCCCAATGGATATTGCACTTGAGAATTCAGAAAATGCCAAGACATTATTTAGCAAATCAAATCAGTATTCCTTTATTGATGAGATACCCTATGACTTCAACAGAAGAAGGGCAAGCGTAGTTGTAGCATCATCAGATTCTGGTTCTTTGATGATAACTAAGGGTGCAGTTGATGAGATGCTTAAAGCATCAGTACTTGGTCAGAATGACAAAGATTCTATCAAGGCTAAATCAGAAGAATACAATGAGGCAGGTTATAGGGTGCTTCTTTTAGGAGAGAAGATTGTAGAGCAAGATATGACGATATTTGAACCGGAAGACGAGAAAGACCTAAATATCCTTGGATATCTTTTATTCTTGGATCCTCCTAAAGAATCAGCTGCAAACGCAGTAACATCCCTCCAATCCCATGGTATAACAGTTAGAGTTTTAACCGGAGATTCACCCGGAGTTGCCAAGGCAGTGTGTGGTAAGGTTGGAATTCCAAATGAAAAGGCATTGACTGGGGATGAGATTGAAGCTATGTCTTTGGAGGAGTTAAAGGTTGCTCTTGATGACTGCTATATTTTTGCAAAGCTTACTCCACTGCAAAAAGAAAGGTTGGTTGAGACATTCAGAGAAAAAGGACATATTGTCGGCTATATGGGAGACGGAGTCAATGATGCAACTGCTCTTAAAAAGGCTGACATCGGAATATCTGTTGACAGTGGTGTGGATATAGCCAAGCAAAGTGCAAATATTATACTACTTGAGAATGATTTGAACATACTGGATGAGGGAGTAGTAGAAGGCAGATCCATATTTGGCAACATCATGAAGTACTTGAAGATGACTACAAGCTCTAATTTCGGTAATGTTTTGAGTATTCTTGTAGCTGGATTATTTCTTCCATTTTTACCAATGATTTCAATCCAGATGTTGCTGCTGAATTTATTAAGTGATTTTTCAGGTGCATCACTGCCATGGGATAATGTGGACAAATCTTATTTGGAAAAGCCACAGCCATGGGATGCTAAGGGCATATTAAGATCAATGCTGGGTTTTGGACCAGTAAGTTCAATATTTGACTTAAGCACATTCTTCTTCCTGTTCTTCTTCATCTGCCCGATGGTTGCAGGTGGCAAATGGGGGGATCCTGGAACAAACAAAGCCATGTTTATAATAGCTTTCCACACAGGATGGTTCTTCGAGAGTTTATTGACTCAGACCTTGGTTATGCACGTATTAAGAACAGAGAAGCTTCCATTTATTCAAAGCTGGGCGTCAAAGCAGGTAATTGCTGTGACTACTTTAATGCTGGTTATCGGTTTTGCATTACCTTATTCACCACTGGCTGGTTACTTTGGATTAAGACCATTACCACCAATATTCTATGGATTCCTGGTGTTGATTATTCTGGGATACTTCACTTTGACTCTTATTGTAAAGAGGATAATGAAAGAGAGATATGGAGCTATAATTTAGCTTGTTAAGCGTTATTGCACCGTGTTAATAAATGTTTAATTTCCTTTTTATAACTGAGTGCTTATTAAATAAAATGAGAAATAAAAACCTTTAAAATATGTATAAATATACTATAAAAACATGGATTATTAGTATAATGAAAAAATTGTCAAAACTATTTGACTTTACATTCATTAAAGTATAACATTAGTACAATTTAATAAGAGTCTTGCGAAAAGAGGTCGCGCTGAGCCAATAGTATCATTTGAGAAAGGGGCTGGTGCCGAAGCAGTGAAACTGCTGGGGCCATACTTAACAAGTATGGAACTGTTTCCTGTCCGTTGCCCAATGGATAGGAATTGCGCTTTAGCAATGACAGGGCGATTGCAAGGTAAAATCACACACCATGAGCACTCGCTCATGGTGTTTTTGTCGTATAAAAAAGTAATACTTAAAGTTATAAATATACATCTAATATACAGGTGATTATAGGAATTAGTATTCTTGCAAAAGGGAAACTGCTGATAATCAAAAGTTTAGATATCTGTATATTTATAAAAGGAGAGAAACAAATGAAAAGGAAGGTATTGAAATTTGGAGGTTCATCTGTGGCGGATCTTGAAAAAATGAGAGCCATAGCTGAAAAAATCAAAAAACGTAAGGAGGATGGGGAAGAGCTGATAGTTGTAGTATCAGCCATGGGTAAAACCACGAATGCTTTGGTGGCGATGGCCCAGGAAGCCTCTAAAAATCCATCCAAGCGTGAGGTGGATATGATTTTATCCACGGGAGAACAAGTTTCAATAGCACTTCTTTCAATGATTTTAAATGAAATGGGAGTGGAAGCTGTCTCCTTGACAGGCTACCAGGCAGGAATTTTAACTGAAGGGATGCATACTAAAACAAAGATCAAGGAAATAGATACAACTGCAATAGAAAAGCATTTGTCAGAGGGCAAAGTAGTTATAGTAGCAGGATTCCAGGGGTATAACAAAGATGGGGAGATAACAACACTTGGCAGAGGTGGTTCAGATACTACTGCCGTAGCCCTTGCAGCAATGCTTAAATGTGACTGTGAAATATATACGGATGTGGACGGAATTTACGGAGTTGATCCAAGACTTTATCCTGATGCTAAAAAGCTAGAGTCCATAACCTATGAAGAAATGAAGGAAATGGCATTTTTAGGTGCCAAGGTAATGGAACCAAGATCAGTTGAAATAGCTCAGAACTATAATGTTGTGATCCACGTGGGATCCACATTCAATGGAGGATTTGGGACAAATATCAAAGGAGGTGAGGATGAAATGGAGCAAAGAAGTATAACAGGGTTATCTGTGGCAGAGGACATTATGATGGTCACAATCAGAAACCTTAAAGGAATGGGAGAAGGAATTGCGGAAGTATTCTCAAAATTGGCTGATGAAGAAATCAACATAGATATGATAAACCAGATTCCGGAAGAAGACGGAAAAGTAAGTCTGTCATTTACGGCACCATCTGCTGACATTGGAATAGTAAGACAAGTACTGGACGGAATCTTTGAAAAAGACCAGGAACTTGTAATGGAAACAGAGGACGACCTTATAAAAGTATCTGTTGTAGGCTCAGGAATGAGGACTCAATCAGGTGTTGCGGCAAGACTTTTCAGACTCCTGGCTGAACACAAAATGGAGTTTAAGCAGGTTTCAACCTCTGAGATTTCAATATCCTATACCATGGATAAAAGCTACAAAGCCAAAGCAGTGGAAGTCATTGCAAGTGAGTTCGGATTATAAACAAATTAGAAAATTAAAGTAAATAATACAAAATCAAATGAAAAAAATTGGGAGGAACAATCATGAATTTATGGAATGGAGCGGGAGTAGCTTTAATAACTCCAATGAACGATGGTGGAGTGGATTATGAGGTCATGGAGCAGTTAATAAACTTTCAGATAGACAACGGAACAGATGCTTTGATTATAGCTGGAACAACAGGAGAATCAGCAACCCTATCAAAGGAAGAGAAACTAAAGATGTTCAAGTTTACCATGGATGTGGTGGAAGGCAGAGTGCCAGTTATTGCAGGTACAGGTTCTAACAACACTGCAGATTCAATAGCTTTATCAAAGGCTGCTGAAGAAATTGGAGTGGATGGACTTTTATTAGTAACTCCATACTACAACAAACCATCCCAAAGAGGTTTGTATGCTCATTTTGCAGCTATAGCCAACAGTGTGAAAATACCAATAATTCTATATAACGTACCTGGCAGAACCTCAGTTGATTTATTACCTGAAACTGTCATAGAGCTGGCAAAGATTGACAACATAATGGCTTTGAAGGAAGCCTCAGGACACCCTGAAAGATGTTCCCAGATATTACCTAATGTTAAAGATGGATTCAAGGTATATTCAGGAAATGATAATGAAATATACGACTTTATGGTAAATGGTGGTCATGGAGTAATTTCAGTACTGTCCAATGTAGCACCTGAAGGTACGCACAATATTGTAGAGAGCTATCTAAATGGAGATCATACAGCCTCCGAAAATGCACAGAAGTATTATGACAAGCTGGTTGCTGCACTGTTTATGGAAACAAATCCAGTTCCTACAAAGGAAGCTTTGAATATGATGGGGTATATGGTCGGGGATTTAAGACTGCCACTTGTAGGACTGACGGATGAACACAGGGCAGAGCTTGAGTCAGTACTTACAGAATATGGCCTGATTTCAGGTGATTAATATGAAGGTAGCCATTTTCGGATCGAATGGTCAGATGGGTAGGGTTTTAACTGGACTCTATAAAAGTACTGAACCAGATACATCGTTAATACTGCTGGGAAGGGAAATTGATGATAAATCAGTACTTGAGGAAAAACCTGATGTTCTCATTGATTTCTCCCATAAAACAGCACTGAATAAGGTCTTGGACCTGGGTAAAAAATTAGAAATCCCCATGATATTAGCAACCACTGGCTATGATGAGGCTGATTTGGATTCAATAACGGAAGCATCTGAGACTCTTCCCGTTTTCTACAGTGCCAATATGAGCCTTGGTGTCTATGTATTAAAAAAGCTGGTGGCTGAAGCGGCAAGGATGATTGGCAATGATTCTGATATTGAATTAATTGAAAAACACCATAGAAAAAAGAAAGACTCACCCAGCGGCACAGCAAGTATACTCCTTGACTCCATAAGAAGTGCAGGAGTTGAATTTGAACCGGTCCATGGCAGGATAGGGCAGCATTTAAGAGAAGATATGGAAATCGGAGTCCACTCCATTAGAGGTGGCACAATTGTCGGAGAACATAGTGTTATATTCTGCATGGATGGAGAGACCTTGGAGTTAAAGCATGCAGGGGAATCGAAAACACTGTTTGCAAAAGGTGCCATGTCAGCAGCAAAAGAAATTATAGGAAAACCTGCAGGGCTATATGGCATGGATGATTTGATGAAATGGAGGAGCAGTAATGAGTAATGAGTTTTTAAGCGATGCATATGAGATTGCAGCATATATTAAAAATGCAGTTAAAAAAACACCAGTGAAGCTTTATGCAAAGGGATTGATTGAAGAAAATGACCTAGGTGGAGTAATTGATTATGGTCATGGTAATACTCATATTATTTTCGGGGAAGCAGATGCTGTAAGAATAATCCTGGATAAGTACAAGGATAATCTCAAGGACGTTATTTTAGAGTGCGACAGAAGAAACTCAGCAATACCACTTATTAATCTTACTAATATTGATGCAAGGATTGAGCCTGGCTCTTATATCAGAGAATTTGTAACCATCGGTAAGGGTGCTGTGATTATGATGGGAGCTGTCATAAACATTGGCGCAGTTATTGGAGAAGGCACAATGGTTGATATGAATGCAGTCGTAGGAGCAAGAGGCACCATCGGCAAAAACTGTCATATTGGTGCAGGTGCTGTTATTGCCGGAGTTTTAGAACCTCCTTCAAAAACCCCAGTAATCATTGAGGACGGAGTTTTAATCGGAGCCAATGCAGTTGTACTTGAGGGTGTGAGAATCGGTAAAAACAGTGTAATTGGCGCAGGCTCTGTTGTAACATCTGATATACCACCTGAAAGCGTGGCGACTGGTTCTCCTGCAAGGGTAGTAAAGCAAAAGGACGAGAAGACTGAAGAGAAAACAAAATTAATGGAAGATCTGAGGTAAAAGACATGAACTTAGCAGAAGAAGACAGACAATATATTCTCCCACTGTATAACAGGCTTCCAATAGAGATTGTAAAGGGTGATGGGATATATCTATATGATAAAGAAGGGAATAAATATCTGGATTTCTTCTCGGGAATTGCAGTTAATATCTTAGGACACGGCAATAAAAGGGTCATTTCTGCCATTAAGAATCAGCTTGATAAATATATTCACCTGTCTAACTACTTTGTCCAGGAACCACAGGTAGAGCTTGCTAAAATGCTTGTTAATAACAGTTTTGCAGATAAAGTATTCTTTGCAAATTCAGGTACAGAATCAGTTGAAGCAATGATCAAGCTGGCAAGGAAATATGGAGTCAGTAAAAGAAGAGAAAAAGTAAACTTTGTAGCCCTTGAAAAAGGCTTCCATGGAAGAACCACTGGAAGTCTTGCACTTACAGCCAACAGAAAATACAAGGATCAATTCGGAGAGCTCATAGGGAGTGTCAGACATATTCCTATAAATGACTCTGAGGCATTAATCAATGCAGTGGACGAAAATACCTGCGGGATTATCATGGAGCCAATACAAGGGGAGGGCGGAATCCAGGAAGTTACTCCTGAATTTGCCGGATTAGCCAAATCGCTTTGCTTAAAGCACGACTGCCTTTTTTTAGTAGATGAAATTCAATCAGGCTTAATGAGGACCGGAAAGCTATTTGCCTACGAGCATTGGGGAGTTGAGCCTGATGCCATGACACTGGGCAAGGGTCTTGGTGGGGGACTGCCAATAGGTGCACTTCTCATTAATGAGAAATACAGCGAAGTTTTAAAGCCTGGGGATCATGGCTCTACCTTTGGAGCAAATCCAGTGGCATGTGCAGCGGGAGTAGAAGTTTTGAAGATAATCACTGAAGAGACCTTTAAGGAAGAATTTAGCAGAGCATCAAAGTACTTGATTGATGGCTTGATAAGTCTTAAGGAAAAGAATCCAAAGATAATTAAAGAAATCAGAGGCAGGGGACTTATGCTCGGAATAGATACCGGGGAATATGCCAATACAATAAAAGATGCAGCACTTTTACATAGGCTTCTATTAAATGTAACCAGCGGTACAGTAATCAGATTACTACCTCCTTTGAACATAAGTATTGAAGAGGTTCAATTGTTTTTATTAACCTTGGATAACATTCTGATGGAATTAAAGTAGAGTCATGGAGTATTAATAATCCTGTTGAAATTGAAAGGGGGTAATTTTATTGAGTTTAGTCAATAAAATAACTGAATTTAGAAAAGACCTGCATAGGATACCTGAGCTGGGTTTTAAAGAATTTAAAACATCTGAATATATAAAAAATGCATTGGTAAATATGGGGTATGATCCCATATCAATTGCTGGTACCGGTGTTGCAGTATATATCAAAGGTATTTCCAATGAAACGATCGCTTTCAGAGCTGATATGGATGGATTGGCAGTAAGTGAAGAAACAGGTTTGGATTATAAGTCAATCCATGATGGTATGATGCATGCCTGTGGTCATGATGGGCATATGGCAATGCTGCTTGGTTTGGCAAATGCTTTAAAAGATTATAAAGGGTTCAATAAATCAATACTTCTGATTTTTCAACCGGCAGAAGAAGGTCCGGGGGGAGCTAAAGTCATAATTGAAGAGGGAATACTGGGGAAATATAATGTCACTGAAATATATGGAATCCATCTTTACCCGGGACTGGAAGAAGGAACCATTGGTTCAAGACCAGGACCTTTAATGGCGAGAAGCGGTGAATTCGACATAGAAATTAAAGGCAAATCATCCCATGCAGGACTTCCCCACAAGGGTCGAGATGCACTTATGGCCGGGGCGGATTTAGTGGCTGACTTCAATAATATAGTTAGTCGAAATTTTAATCCCATTGAACCGGTTGTTATAAATGTTGGAATATTTAAATCAGAGGAGGC
>JASDTM010000133.1:0-11449 GCA_041891535.1 Clostridiaceae bacterium | reverse complement strand
ACAAAAGAGCGAACTTAGGTCCGCTCTTTCAGTCCAACTTTATGGGGCCATTCCAGATCCTTTAGTAAAAGGGTCTCTTTTATTTTATAATGGACTTAATAATTGAATTAAGACATTAAATAAATATTGATATTGGAGGCATAAATGGTAAAAGAGATATTGCTTATCGGAGATCCGAGGTTATATGATGTCAGTGAAGAAGTCAAAAAGGATGAGATTGAATCAATTAAGCCTATAATTGATGATCTGCACGATACCCTTTTAGCCTTCAGAAATAAATGGGGCTATGGGCGAGCTATTGCAGCACCACAGATTGGAGCTTTAAAAAGAATACTGTATATGAATATCGATCATGCAGTTCCCATGATAAACCCGGTATTGACCTTCCCGGATGATGAAATGATGGAGGTTTTAGACGACTGTATGTCTTTTCCAAATTTGTTTGTAAGGGTCATGAGGTATAAAAGAGCTGTCATAAGCTATAAAAACCTTGAGTGGGAAGACTGTTCAATGGAACTGGAGGGGGATTTATCAGAGCTTTTACAGCATGAATATGACCATCTCGATGGTATTTTGGCTACAATGAAAGCCATAGACAATAAATCCTTCCAAATGAAAAGATAAAAAAATTTAGGGACGCTACTTGAATTTTAAAAACTATCTGTTATTATATTAATAGATGGGATTCAAGTTGCGTCCCTTAATGTAGAAGGAGAAATGAAATGTCAACTATGTTTAATGACGAAATCAGAAAGCAGTTAAAAGAAATTTTTAATGACCTTCAAGATAATGTCAAAATTGTGTTTTTCAAAAAGAAAGAGCAATGTCTTGCATGTCCTGAAGTAGAAGAGTTCCTGCAGGAAATAGAAGGGCTGAGCGATAAAATAAAACTCGAGACTTTAGTACTTGAGGATAATAAGGAACTTGCCGAGAAGTATAATATCGAACAGGCTCCCGGCTTTGTAATGCTGGATAAGGATGGTAAATTCACTGGAGTCAAATTCTATGGCTTACCTGGAGGACATGAAATAAATTCATTCATATACGCTTTAATGAGTGTATCAGGTAAGAAGGAAGAGCTTCCAGAGGATATAAAAGAAGAGCTTTCAAAGCTCAAGAACAAGGTAAACATTAAAGTATTTGTTACCACTGGATGACCACATTGTCCGGGTGCTGTAAGCAAATCCCATAGATTGGCAATGGAAAATGAACTGATCCAGGCTGAAATGATAGAAGCATCAACCTTTGGTGAACTGTCAAGAAAGTTCAATGTATCAAGTGTTCCTAAGATTGTAATCAACGATAAGTATGAGCTTCTAGGAAATCATCCAGTTGAAAATATACTTAAAGAAATAGCTAAGACACAACAGTAATAACTCCTAAAAATATTAGTAATACAAGTGAAGGATCGCGTAAAGCGGTCTTTTGCTTTTTTTGGCTTATAGGACAAAAATAGTCTGTAAAAATTACTTGGTATAGTTAGTGTTACTGAATGTGTTCTGAATAGTATAATAAAAAAAAGACCAGGAGGATAAAACATGAACAGAGAGGATCTTAAAGCATTAATAATAAAAAACAGTGAGTTTAAAAATGACAAATACTATTTATCCTGTGAAGTAGCCCATGAATTGGCCAAGGAGCATGATTTGAAGCTAAAGGATATAGGAGCACTCTGCAACGAAGATAACATAAGAATTTTTGCCTGCGAACTGGGATGTTTTTAGGAATAAACATGGTAAGAATGGAAAATATGGTGATGATAGGAGCTACTGCAAGAAACAGCGGCAAGACCACATTGGCTGAAGCTCTTATAAAACACTACAGTGAAAAATATAATGTTATCGCACTTAAAATCTCAGGTATCCATGAAGGAACTGATGAGGAAACATCATTAAAAAATGGATATGAACTTACTGAGGAGAATGATAGAAGTGGTATTAAGGATACATCAAAGCTATTAAATGCAGGTGCTAAAAAAGTATTCAGGCTCAGAAACAATAAAGAAGGGCTTCTTGATGGCTTCAATGAATTTTTAAAGTACATGTCAGGTGATGAGTTCATTGTGTGCGAGTCAAACAGCTTGAGAAATTTTGTTGAACCTGGAATATTCATAATGATGAAGAATCCTACAGCAGATATTAAGCCATCAGCTCAGGCAGTGATAAAGTTTGCCGATGTAATTTTTGAAGAGAATGTGGCTGATATTATGGACAAAGCAACTTCCATGATAAATGATAGGGTAATTTCAGAAACATAAAAAATAATGTTTAAATAAATCCAATTTAACCAGGAGGTGAGCAAATGACTGAGAGCATGGGAAAAAAATCTAAAACATCAGTTATACTTTTACTCAATTTATCAGTAATGCTGTTTGGTTTATCAAGTGTCATAGGTAAATTCGTTGAAGCCTCACCGGTTATGGTTGCCTGGGGAAGAGTTGTAACCTCGGTAATTATTCTCTTCTTTATTATGAAGTTTAAAAAAGAAGATTTTACCCTTGAAGGTAAAAAGGATATTATGCTGGCAATCCTTGGGGGAGTAATACTTGCAGTTCATTGGACTACTTTTTTTCAGTCAGTGCAGGTGGCTTCAGTGGCCATTGGCACCATTACCTTTTCAACTTTCCCACTTTTTTTGATATTCTTAGAACCCATTATTTTTAAAGAAAAATTTCAAAAAAAGAATTTACTATATGTAGTTATAATTTTAATCGGTGTTATTATTACAATCCCTGAGTTTTCTACTAAAAATACTATGACTGTTGGAATAATCTGGGGAATGATATCAAGTCTAAGCTATGCACTGCTTACCTTGATTAACAGGTCCTTGTCATCCAGGTATAAGGGAATAAAAATCAGCATCTATGAGCAGGCAGCTGCTGCAATAGTACTCTTACCGGTTATGCTTTTAACCTATAAGCAGCCGACCCTAACGGATATCATAGGAATATCCGCAATTGGAATATTCTGTACAGCAATTGGTTATTCACTCTTTGTATCTGCTCAAAGATATGTAACCGCACAACAGGCAGGTATTTTCTCAAGCATGGAAACAGTCTATGGAATACTGTTTGCCTTTATATTCCTAAAGGATTTCCCAACAATTAGAGAGATCATAGGTGGTCTTATTATCCTTGGGGTTGCAGTTTATTCATCCTTGGAATCCAAAGGACAGGATGCTTAAAATAAATAAAATTCTGAATAGATTTCAATGAATAAAAATATGGTGTCATTGCTTTGAAGGCAAAGGCACCATATTTTTGTTGGGATTATTAATTTAAATGTAATGCTCTAAAATAGTTTATAGCTTTGAAACCAAATCCTTCATGACCTCTTCAACAGTTTGAATCTCTTTTATCTTTGAAACATTGGAGCCTGCGAAGAACAAACCTTAATCCAAATTGCACTCTGCCGCCTTGACTAAGTCCTCTGAAATGCAATAGGGTGTTGTCTTTGGGTCACAGGTTTTTAAGCATCTCATGCATCTTTTTATTGGGATTCTTCCCATTTTTTCAAGCTTTACCAAATGCTCAGTTTTTATTGCTCTTCCTGGCATTCCGACTGGACTTTGGATAATCATTATTTCATCTGATTCTGAATTTACATATAGTTCTTTAAGCTTGATGTCGGCATCGGATTCAACTGTGGCTGCAAATCTTGAGCCTACCTGTACTCCATCTGCACCACTTTCTACGGCTTTTTTCACATCATCACCATCAAAAATCCCTCCTGCAGCAATAAGGGAAATCTTGCAGTTATTTGCTTCCTCAAAAGATGTCAGCTCTGCTTTAACATCCTTTATAAGCTGGAAAATGTCTGGCTCATGCTTTAATTCCTCATTGGAAAAGCCAAGGTGTCCGCCGGCCTTTGGTCCTTCTACAATAACAGCAGGTGGGATATATGAATCTTTTTTTAGCCATCTGGTTAGTAATATCCTAAGTGCCTTTGGTGAGGATATTATTGGAATCCCCTGTGTATCTGATCCTTTTATAAGGGATGGAAGCTCCAATGGAAGTCCCGCCCCAGAAATGATAAAATCTATTTTTTCTTCAACTGCAGTTTTTACAAGCTCTGTGTACTGTGTCATGGCTGTCAGAAAGTTTATTCCAAGGATCCCGCCCTTAGCCAGTTCCCTAGCTCTTCTGATTTCTTTCCTCACACCTTCTATGTTCGCATTCAAGGAATTGGTCCAAAAATCACTTTCTCTGAAACCAAGCTGGATACCTGAGATTACTCCGACTCCACCCGCATTTGATACTGCAGCAGCAAGATTTGACAAGGATATGCCTACACCCATTCCACCCTGAAGTACAGGATATTTAGGTGAGAATTTTCCAAGCTTTAATGTATATTCCAAAATTAAGACCCCCGATATATTCAATGGATATTTTATGTATCAAGTAAAATTACTTAGATAATCAAACTAATTGTAACACACCTGAAAAGTAATTTTTCAACAAAATTTCAAGCAATGGATAAGTGGTGGGGTACACTGTAAATTCAACAATTCATCAAATACCTATCACATTGATATGAGAATATTCTATTGAACAGAAAAGGAAATCAAAAGAATCTTGGTTCTAAAATTTTTTATAATTAGTATTTTGAGGTGAGATAAATGAATAAAAGGATTATTGCGGTTGTTATGAGTGCCGGTCTTATGATCACAGGCTTTGCTGGATGTACTTCCGGTACTGGTGTTACAAATACCACTGGAATTTCCCAAGGAAATTATACAAAGGCACAAACATCAACCAATTCAAGCACAGTTGCATCATTGAATACAACCATAGCCAATACTTCAGTAAAGACTGGTGATAAGGTGCTGAATATTGAAGAAATAGCTAAAATGAACGAGAACAGTGTTGTTGAAATAAGAACTGAGGGAGCAACCACTGACAGGGTATTCGGTCAGTTTATATCTGAAGGTGCAGGCTCCGGTGTCATAATGACAAACGATGGATATATTGTAACTAACAATCATGTAGTTGATAAAGCTTCTAAAATCACAGTTGTTTTAAAGGATGGAACAAGCTATGAGGGTACTGTTAAAGGTACTGACTCAGTAACTGATTTGGCTGTTGTTAAAATAGATGCCATGAATTTAATTCCGGCTACACCGGGTGATTCAGACTCTCTAGTAGTCGGAGAGCTTGCTGTGGCAATTGGAAACCCATTGGGTGAGCTTGGCGGCACAGTTACTGAAGGTATAATATCAGCATTGGACAGGGAGATTAACATTGAAGGAAGAGTAATGAACCTGCTTCAAACAAGTGCAGCCATAAATCCTGGCAACTCAGGAGGCGGGCTCTTTGATAAATATGGCAAGCTGGTTGGAATAGTCAATGCAAAATCCTCTGGAAGCAACATTGAAGGCTTGGGCTTTGCAATTCCTATTAATACAGCTACAAAGGTAGTCTCCGATATAACTACCTATGGATATGTAAAAGGAAGAAAGAGCCTGGGTATCTCAATAGTAGATATTTCTACAGAGCAAATGGCAGCAATGTACAGAGTTGACAAGACAGGTGTCTATATTAATAACACGACAAAAAACAACGGCTTTAAAGCCGGGGACAGAATTGTATCCATGAACGGCACTGATATAACAAAGGTTTCCCAAGTGAAAGAAATTATGGATAAGCTGAAGGTCGGAGACAAGGTGGAGGTAACTGTAGACAGAAATGGTGAAAATACGGTGATTTCAATAATCCTTGAAGAAGACAAAAATTAGCAAGAATCCTTTTAAGGGTTTTTATATAGATGTTCGGGCTGCAGATTGCAGCCCTTTTTCAATGAAAAAAACACCTCAAAGTATGATCAATCTGACTTTGAGGTATTTAGCAACAATATTTAGTTCAACTGTTAAATAGTATTCTTGCTGAAGGTGAAGATGTAGTAGCCATCAATGGATTCGGAGACTGAGTCCGTTTTGAAACCACTGGGTACCTTGTAGGTATTGTTTGAATTTTTAGGCTGCATTGAAATGATATAGTCACCATAGGTGAAGAATTCCCATTCCTTGAGCTTTGCAATATATTCTTCCATTGCAAAATCATTTTCGTACATAATCTGTGCATGAGGTAGTCCCACGTATCTGAAATGCCAAGGCTCAAATGGGATATTTGTTATTTCCTGTTTGGTCCTGCCATACCTTACAATAAAGCCATATTTCCAGGAGTTTTCATTTGTGAATTTACCTGATGGGGTATCAAAAAATCTCACATCCCCAATGTCATCCACCATGATATCAATGGCGAGACCTGATTCGTGTTCACTTCCACCTGGTACCTGGGTATAAACCTCGTCTTTCTGATTAAGCTGAGTTTGCTTTGACCTGTTACGGAAACCCGAAATTATGTAGATCATATCCCCGGTTTCATTTAATGTGTCATTCAGCATTTCCTGGAATGCAGGCTTTACTGGTGGTGCCACATATACATTGTCACTGAAGAGAATCAGGTTGGCTTTATAATTATCGGGCAGAAGGTTATCTGCATTAATGAGACGAAGCTCTTCAGTCACCTTATTTCCACTTAAAATAGAGGATAGGCTTTTGTCGTTAAGGTTTATTTTTTTGCCGGCCGATGTTATTTCATTGGTGGTTTTCATTGCAGAAGAATTATCTGAATTAGTTTGATTTTTCTGGTTGTTATTAGCACCTGTGAGCTCATGATTAATAACATACTCATTGCTTCCCACAGTAACATCCTTAAAAATTGATCTCACAGCTTTATATCCCAAGAATACTATAAGTGCCAAAACAGCAAGGGCAATTATCCTTCTTCTCATATAAACCTTTCTCATTTGTCTTTTTCTAGCTTCTTTATCCCCACTGTTTTGATTGGGTTTTTTATTTATATCAGTCATTTATTCTCCAAAATTAAGGTGGTAAAAAATACATCCATACAATTATAACAGTATTCCATGTTTAGATTGTGAATTTACTTTAAAAAAGCAAAATTGATAACCCCCGATATAGTTGATACTGAGAGTGATTTTAACAAAAATTAAAATGAAAATATAAAAAACCAAGGAAAAACTTGATTTTTGACAATTGTAAAGTTTGTAGGATTTTTAACCTTGAGTTAACCCATCTATAAAATGAGGAGAATATGAGTTGCCTATAATGCAAATGTACTAAATACGAAACAGGGGAGAAAACATGATCAGAAAAACAGTAAAATCATTTGCTGCATTACTTATTGCAGCTGTTGTTGTGGCAAGTCCTGCAACCCAGGCTTTTGCGAAATCCAACAACAAGAACAATGCAGGTAATGGACAAAGGGTAAAGAACGTTATAGTGATGGTGGCAGATGGTTGGGGGTATAACCAGATACTTGCTACAAACTACTATAACAATGGAAAGGCAAAATCAGAAAGCTATCAGAAATTCCCGGTGGATGTTGCAATGTCAACATACTCAGTAGGATCCTATGATCCTTTAACCATCTGGAATAATTTTGATTCATTTAAAAAGCAGCCAACGGATTCTGCAGCAGCAGGTACAGCAATGTCCACCGGATATAAGACCTATGATGCAGGTATTGGCGTTGACATGAACGAAAAAACAGTGGCTCATATTGCAGATGCCTTTGAAGCAATGGGCAAATCAACAGGAGTTGTCTCAACAGTTCAATTCTTCCATGCAACACCGGCAGCATTTTCAGTACATAACATCAACAGAAACAACTATAACCAGATTGCAGAAGAAATGATCAGGGATTCAGCCCTTGATGTTGTTATGGCACCGGGACATCCTGGATTCAATGATAACAATCAGAAGATGGCAGCCATGAACTTTGGAACACTTTCTTCAAACAGAACAGCTGCACCTGGAAATGGTGAGAAGCTTTGGAATGATCTTGTATCAGGCAAAGCCGGTGCTGACAGCAACAATGACGGAATAGCAGATCCTTGGAAATTCATCGAAACCAAGGAAGAATTCGTGAACATTATGACAGGAGATGCTCCTGACAAAGTATTCGGTGTTCCTCAGGTATCAACTACACTACAGCAGGGAAGAAGCGGAGACTCAAAAGCTGATCCATATGCAGTAAAGATGAATGAGAATGTTCCTACCCTGGCAGAAATGTCAAAGGCGGCCTTGAACGTTTTAGACAACAACAAGGAAGGGTTGTTCTTGATGATTGAAGGTGGAGCAATTGACTGGGCCGGACATGCTAATCAAAGCGGCAGAGTAATAGAAGAAATGTCTGACTTTAATGAAGCAGTTGATGCAGTTATAGATTGGGTAAATACAAACAGCAATTGGGGAGAGACTCTTCTTATAGTTACCGGTGACCATGAGACAGGATATCTTACTGGTAAGGCAGGGGTATATTCAGCAGTTGAAAACAATGGAGCAGGTGTTCTTCCTGTAATGGCTTGGAATTCTTCAGACCACACAAACCAGCTGATTCCGATGTTCGCAAAGGGACAAGGATCAAACCTGCTTAAGAAGGCAGCTGACCAAAAGGATCCAGTAAGAGGAAACTATATGGACAACACCGAATTCTATTCAATAATAATGGATCTTCTAAAGTAAGAATACCAATAAGCTAAATTCCTACTAAACTATATAACATTATACCCTCCCGATGATTGGACTGAGCTTTAGACCAATTGAACAAAAGAAAATGACCCAGAAGGATGACAGAAGAAAAGGTGGATTGACGGTTAGTCGATCCACCTTGATTCTTTTTTAATTTATTCTCTAAAGCTAAATAATACTTAACTTGATTTAGAAAAATGACTTTCGAGGGATTTAACATCGGAATAATTTTTAAAATCAAAACAGTTTTACTCAATAAACCTTGAGGAGCCAAGCCTTGTGGAAATGATCTTTTGCATTTCCCTAAGCTTTGGAAGAATGACTTCCTGAATCCTTTTTTCGGTCATGTTATCAGCAGTATCAAAGACACTCATACCGGCATAAATTTTATCGGTGTAGTCATAAAGAGGTACTGAGACACAGAAATTATTGACTTCACATTCTTCGTTATCCAGGGCATAGCCTTGCTTTCTTACCTTTTCTATTTCGTGAATCAGATCAGGTATTTTTGTTATCGTCGTCTCGGTCAGCTTTTCAAGTCCCGTTATTTTAGCATAATCTGCTATTTCTGAATCTGAGTATTTGGATAGCATAAGCTTTCCGGATGCGGTGGCGTGAATTGGTGCATCCACACCGATTCTTCTTAAACTCAGCTTCTTTCCGGGTTTATCTATGAAATCAATGTATACAGCTCTGAATTCAACCTCTGTTGCGAGACTTGCACCGACTCCAAGGTCCCTAGCAAGCTGATTCAAAAACGGAGAAACAATCGCCCTCATATTTAAATGAGAGTTTAAATTATGTCCGAGTCTTTTTATCTTCCATGTAAGTCCGTATTTTAAAGTCTCTTCATCCTGGTAGGCGTAGTTGTTGTTGATGAGTGAAGTCAAATATCTTAAAACTGAGGACTGGGTCATACCAATGTCCTCGGAAATATCCTGAAGTCTGACTGTTGTTTTTGCCTGAGCCAGATATTCGAGCAAAATGAATGTTTTGTTAGTTGACAGGCTGGATGCCGAATCCTTTGCAGGTTTTTCAACCTGGACTTTTTTCTTATCCAATTTCATTACCTTCTTACTTTGGAAATATCCAATTAATAAAAATCTAAAAAAATACTTCTTTTCAAATCTAATCATACAATATCAAGGGTTGAAGTAACAATTATTTTTCGAAATTTGAAAATCCCTTATTTTTTGAGTAAAAAATTGTAAGTAATTATTCAAAATGATATTATAAACGTAATAAGATTCTGAATAGCGAAACATAATTCTGAATAACAACAAATCTCATGGATCTCTGAAATAGTTGAAGGGAGTTATTGAAAATGTACGAATACCATGTACCCTCAGAAATGATTTTTGGGGCAGGTTCGAGGAACAGAGTAGGGAAAGTTGCGAAAAGCTTAGGAATGACAGATGTTTTACTTGTATGCGACAGCTTTTTAAGCACCATGCCGGTGACAGAAGAAGTTATCAAACATTTGGAAGAGGAAGGTATAAAAAGCACCGTCTTCTCAGGTGTAGCTGCAGAACCATCTGATGTTACATTGGATGCAGCAATGAAGGTTTTAGAGGGAACCGGTATCAATGGAATAGTAAGCTTTGGCGGAGGAAGCAGTATAGATACTGCAAAGGCAGTTGCAGTGTTGGCCGCAAATGGTGGTCCGATGAGTCTTTATCAAGGCTATGGAAAGGTTCCGGGACCAGGACTGAAACACATTGCAATACCAACTACAGCAGGTACAGGCAGTGAAGCAACCAGGGTCAGTATTATCAATGATACATTGAGGAATGTCAAAATGATGTGTCTTGATAATAATCTCATGGTGAACGCTGCAATAATCGATTATGAGCTTACAATGACCATGCCTAAGGCATTGACAGCCTATGTAGGCTTGGATGCATTAACCCATGGGATAGAAGCTTATGTATCTAAAAAGGCAAATCCGGTATCTGACCTGTTTGCAGAAAAAGCGATAAAGCTAATTTCAGGTGGATTGGAAAGAGCTTATGAGAATCCTGAAGATGTAGAAGCCAGGAAGGATATGATGGAGGGGGCAACCTTTGCAGGGATTGCTTTCAGTAATGCATCAGTCTGTACTGTGCATGGAATGTCCAGGCCAATAGGAGCCTATTTCCACGTACCCCATGGATTAAGCAATGCGTTCCTTCTGCCATTGGTAACAAAGTACAGTCTGGATGGAAATGTTGAAAGATACGCAAGAATCTCAAAATGGATGGGCTATGGCTCTGAGGATAAATCAGACAATGAAAATGCTGAAATATTAGCTGAAAGGCTGATTGAGCTAAATCTGAAACTGAATGTGCCATCAATGAAAAACTATGGAATCAAGTATGAAACCTACAGGGATGTAGCTCTGCAAATGGCAAAGGATGCCATTGATTCAGGATCCCCTGGAAACAATCCAAAGCAATTGAATGAAGAAGAAATGGTAAAAATTTATATGGAAGTATATGGAAATGAGGAGGCGGATTAAATGTCAGAACCAATAATATTAAAGCCCTTTATAAACGGAGAATATGTTGAATCAGTAACTGAAAAATATGCAGATGTATATAATCCTTCAACAGGAAAGGTAATAGCAAAGGCACCACAATGCACCAAAGAAGAGGTGGAAAAAGCAGTTGAAGCAGCCAAGAATGCCTATCCATCATGGAGCAATGTACCTGCACATAAAAGAGCACAATACTTCTTCAGATTAAGGGAGCTTTTAAGAGAGCATCTGACTGAACTGACAGAATTGGTTGCAAGAGAAAATGGTAAGGTCTGGAGTGAAGCTGAAGGTGATGTTTTAAAAGCAATTGAAATGACAGAAATAGCCACTTCAATTCCAAATCTTATTATGGGTGAAGCGCTGATGGATACATCCTTAGGC
>JASDTM010000132.1:0-1897 GCA_041891535.1 Clostridiaceae bacterium | reverse complement strand
AAGAGCTACATTTATGCTTCTGAAGCCCTTACCCACAGGTGTGGTTATGGGCCCCTTCAAGGCCAGCTTATTCACTCTTATACTATCCAATGTATCAGGTGGGAGCAAATCTCCACAGGTATCAACGGCTGTTTGCCCTGCAATTTTAACTTCCCAATCAATTGCATCGGTAACTGAATCAATAAGCTCTCTTGTAGCTTCCATGATTTCAGGGCCGATTCCATCACCTGGGATTAAAGTCACTTTCGTCTTCATGCAGTGACCTCCTTGTTTTTAAGCTTCATCAGGTTTAATAGTCCACCGGCAGGGATTAACTCCTTTTGTCTGTCAGAAAGTTCAATGTCTACCTCAAAGGAATAGTTCTGTGTTACGTTTTTTATTGTAAAGTGAGATGTTTTAACTCCATCTAATACATCAGAGATCTCAAGTTCATCGTTTAAATTTATTCTTTCGTAATCCGCATCAGATTTAAAGGTCATTGGCAGGATTCCATTATTTATAAGGTTGCTCTTATGAATCCTGGCATAGGATTTAGCTATAACCCCTTTAATTCCAAGATAAAGTGGTGCCAGTGCAGCATGCTCCCTGGAAGATCCTTGTCCATAGTTTTTACCTGCAATGATAAAACCACCATTATTGGCCTTAGCCCTGGCCGGGAAGTCCGGGTCCACCGGTGTCAGGCAAAATTCTGACAGATATGGAATATTGGATCTGAATGGAAGAAGCTTAGCATTGGACGGCATGATATGATCAGTTGTTATATCATCCAAAACTTTAATCAGTGCTTTGCCACCTACTTCATTTTTCAACTCCAGGCTTACAGGGAATGGTTTTATATTTGGTCCTCTGACTATTTCAACAGCACTTCCATCCTCTGCTGGTTTAACCACCATATTGTCGTTTATCAAGAATGTTTTTGGCAACTCCACTGTAAGATTCAATGAATCAGTAAAATCATCAGGTCCTGCAATATATCCTTTTAATGCAGACATTGCCGCAATTTCAGGGCTCGCAAGATAAACAGAAGCACTTTCTGTTCCACATCTTCCCTTAAAATTTCTGTTGAAGGTTCTTAAAGAAACTGCATTGTTTGCAGGGGCTTGTCCCATGCCAATACATGGACCACAGCCGCTTTCAAGGATTCTTGCACCGGAGCCTATAATCTTCGCCAAGGCTCCGTTTGCTGCAAGCATATTAAGTACTTGCTTGGAACCTGGTGTTACGACTAAGGATACATCCTCATGTACAGTATTTCCGTCTAAAATTTCTGCCACCTTCATAATGTCGGAATAGGAGGAGTTGGTACAGCTACCTATGGCAACCTGGTCAACCTTTTTTCCTCTGACCTCACTTACCGGCATAACTGCGTCAGGTGAATGAGGAGCAGCAATATGAGGCTCCAATGTACTTAATTCTAGTATGAAGTGCTCCTGATAAACTGCGTCACTATCTGCACTTAAAGGAGAATAATCTTTTTCTCTGTTTTGAGCTACAAAAAATTCCTTTGTTTTCTCATCAGACGGGAATATTGAAGTTGTAGCTCCTAATTCAGCCCCCATGTTTGTTATGGTGCTTCTTTCAGGTACGCTAAGAGTTGCAACTCCCTCACCAGTATATTCAAATACCTTGTTCAATCCGCCCTTAACAGTAAAATGCTTTAATACAGCCAGTATAATATCTTTAGGTGCAGCAGGTGGCTTAAGTTTTCCTTTAAGCTCAACATTTACAACCTTTGGCATTATTATGTTATATTCTCCACCTGCCATGGCAACAGCCACGTCCAAGCCTCCTGCACCAATTGCAAGCATTCCGGCTCCACCACAGGTCGGTGTATGCGAGTCAGAGCCTAGAAGGGTCTGTCCCGGAACAGAAAATCTTTCCAAGTGAACCTGGTGAC
>JASDTM010000131.1:9250-11713 GCA_041891535.1 Clostridiaceae bacterium | reverse complement strand
AGTTCCGGAGTCAAGATTCAAGCTCGTACCCAAATCCTTCAATGGAATACAGTCTTTTTCCCATAAAACCAACATTACAAGGTACTGCGTATAAGTCAACCCAATTTCGTTAAGGAAAGGCCTGTAAACTTTAATTATTTCCCTTGAAAGTGCATAAACTACAAAGCAGAACTGATTTTCTAATTTCATTGCATCAATCATATTTCTCACTCCGTATTATATTGTATCTGACTTAATTTTATGCTTTATATTCACCTTAGTCAATTGTTAATTAACAAACTATCTAAATATTATACTTATTCTATTAATCCTGACTTCGATTGTTAATATATTATTAATTCCTAGTTTTTATAAAGTTATAACAATTCATAGACAATAAATTCAATTATAGCTATGTTTATCGGAATATATTGATATAGATGAACTTTTAATATCATAATAAATATTTGGGAGTTATTCTTTGATATTTAAGCTCTAAAAAATATATTAGACCCCCCCCTTTTCTCTGATAAATACTTAACTAATTTCAATAAGCTCTATACTCTGGGAATATAACAAAAAAAATAAACCGCCAGATAAATAACTGACGGTTTGTGGCAGGGGTAGCAGGGCTCGAACCCACATTAACGGTTTTGGAGACCGTTGCTCTACCATTGAACTATACCCCTTCGAGTGCTACTTTATCATTCTACTTAAGTAAATGTGGCGTGTCAATACTTTCAATGCCGTTTTCTCATTTTGTGCGTAAAAAAGCCTTCCCACCACTAGTTGTCTTTGTACCAGGTGGCTTTCTTTTCATCAAAAATCAGACTAATATCCTCCCCTGCCTCATCAATACTAACCAGGTATCTTGTAGTATAAGGAGATCTTTCCTCAAAGTAGATCTTCACAATATCTTTTACAATATACTCCGCCTCTGATTCATCATAATACCTGACTCTTCTGGGTACTATCCTCCCTTCATTTTGAAATGTGGCAATAACTTCAATTTTCTTCATAATTATTTATCCCACCTACCACACTTGGTAGTGAAAACCTCCTTTAATATAAAATAATCACTTTCCCATATTGTAATAACAAGTTGATCACATTTGGCCGCATCTATCTGTTGGATATATTATAGTACATATGTTCTATTTTTAATAGGTGTATTTATATGTAAGGTGAAGTGAATATGACTATTGTTAGAAATGGTAGCCAATGGATTGGATAGAGTGTTCAATAAATAGCTCTTAGATGAATTGATGTTGTATAATAACAGATATTGGCAGCAAGGATTACAGAGGTGCTATATGAGATTATCTTCTTTGATTATAAGTGATGAAATAAAAGTTGTATCGGTTATTGGTGCAGGTGGTAAGACTCATTTTTTGAGGACATTAGCAAAAGAAAACCGGGATTCTAAAAAGGTACTTTTAACCAGTACTGTAAATATGGAAAGAATAGCAGAAGATGAGGTAGACTTCGTTGACTATGAATTCAGAGATGATTATCTTCTTTGTGATTTTGATGAAAATGGAGTTTATGTTTTATCCCATGATTTGGATAACACAAACAGAATGAGAGGCCTTCAGCTTTTTGAAATAGATAAGCAGATCCCCTGCTTCTCTTTGTCTTTAATTGAATGTGATCAATCCATGCAAAGAAACTTAAAAGCCTGGAGACATAATGAACCCATAATATCCGACTTAACCGACATGACTGTAGGTATTTTGGATATCTCTGCCATTGGCAGACATGTTAATGTGGATAATATACATAATCTGGATATATTCATAGATATAACTAAAAAGGAAGCTGGTTCAGTAATATCGCAGGATGACTTGATCACAATGGTTACTGATCCTACCATGATGTTCAAAGGGTCAAAAGGAATAAAAGTACTATTCATAAATAAAGCTGAGGGACATTACCTAAACCTTTTGGCATACAGAGTCGCAGAAGGTTTAAAGGACAGTTTTTTAGATACCATCATTGTAGGTTCCTTAATCAATGAGCAGTATGAGGTTATCAAGAAGAATACAAAATAAGACACCCACTTGGGTGTCTCATTTTTCTCATTTACTATTATGTAATTTTGCTAATTTGGCAGGTTTCCGCCCTGCTTTAAAGCAGCTTGAGTTATTGCTTTATAATTTGCCTCAAGTACGTCCATCACAGTCATTTCATAGTCATATAACTTGATTTTGACAGGGCTTAAGTTGAATTTAGATATTTCGTCAGCATATTTGTTAAGCGATATATCATCTGTATAAAGGAATATCTTAATACTGTTTAATGTCTCAGTTTTTGAAGTGTCAGAAGTCTTGGTCTGGTTTGAAACCTTATCGTTTGTGTACTGGATGATATTAATATTATCTTCTCTGTACTCCTGGCATATATATCCGGCAAATTCAGAATCACAAATAAAAATCATATTCTTCCTTTGTTGGAAAATATGAACTGCATCCGTTTGTATATCCA
>JASDTM010000131.1:0-9240 GCA_041891535.1 Clostridiaceae bacterium | reverse complement strand
GGCTTTTATTTTCTTTTGGAGTTCATCAATTTTAACTGAAATGTCTTCAAACTTGGCCTCATATTCTTTTCTTCTTGCAATATCAAGTTCTTGAAGGTTGTTTTTAATACTTGAAAGTATGATTTTATAATTAGTTGAATTATTTAAATAATAAGGATTTTCCTTATCCAGGTTGTTTTCTTTAAACCTTAATATATCAATACCCCGAGATAAATTGACTACATCAATTGTGTTCCTGTTTACGTCTGCCAGGAATCCATCAAGGAAAGGTTCATAGCCTGCACCTTGATATAAAAATGTATCGTAATTTTTATCCTTATAGGAGCTATAATAAGGAGTGAAGCTTTTTAATGTCCTATCAGAATTGACCATGGCTTCAACAACATGATAATCCTGGGTATAGTAAGTGACAATATCCTTAAGCATCCTCGTAGTAGTAAGTATCTTCAAGGATTTTACTTCAGGAGTTGATGAGCTTGAATTTGAACCAGTTATATGTGATGAATCTGTAGTCTCAGAATTCACTATGGTGCATCCTGATACAGCCAGTAATCCTAATATGATTGCAAAGGCTACCACTTTTGATTTTAAATATTTTATCTCCATAATATTACCTTTGGTCTTTTATTGATTGTATTATATAATAAACAGGATTTTAAAAAATGACAAATTAATTAAGAATTTAGAATAGGTGTATAAAAACATGAAAATTGTTACAAATTCCGTTGAGGAGACCATGAAAGTAGGAATGAATTTAGCAAAAATTCTCCAGTCCGGTGATGTGGTTTTATTGAATGGTGATCTTGGAGCAGGTAAAACCCATCTGGTCAAAGGAATAGCCTTGGGCTTGGGAATAGATGAGACTGTTACCTCCCCCACTTTTACAATAGAAAATAAATATAAGGGTAATGAATATAACCTGAATCATTTTGATGTATACAGGGTCAATGATGAGGATGAAATATTAGATATTGGTTTTGAAGAATCCATTTATTCTGAAGATATTTCTGTAATTGAATGGTCTGACTTGATTTTAGGAATACTACCTGAAGAAAATATAGATATCAGAATAACCAGAGATCCGGCTTCAGAAGACAGAAGGATCATCCAAATTTCATTTAACCCCATAAATAAAGATAGGGAGGATTCTTTAAATGCTTATATTGGCTGTTGATACCTCAGGCAGCAATTGTTCCTGTGCTTTGGAAAAAGACAAAGTACTGATTGCCGAAACCAACCTGAATTTTGAAAAACAACATTCTGTTCTGTTAATGCCAATGATAGAAGATATGTTTAAAAAGGTTGAAATGACACCAAAGGATCTTTCTCATTTGGCAATAAATATTGGTCCTGGATCATTTACTGGTTTAAGAATTGGTATTTCAGTTGTTAAGGCCATGAGTAAAGCCTTGGGTATACCCGTTTATACCTATGATTCCTTTCAAGTTTTTGCCTCTTCAGCAGCTTATTTTAAAGGTAATATCCTTGTTGTTTCAGATGCCTTAAGAAATACCTACTACAGCAAGCTTTTTTATTCTGATGGAAATAATCTTAGCTCAGTTTCAAATGCTGAAGTTAGAGACATGGAAGAATTAAAGGACCTGGTAGACAGTAAAGACCTTTCCAAGGATCTATTGATAATTGGAGATGGACTTATAAAAAAATCTGCATCTTTTAAAGAAGCTTTCCCGGATAGTATTTTGACAGGAAATCATTTAAATATAGCCCATTCTTCTGTGTTGGCTGATATGGCACATAAGGACGTTTTAAATGAGGTTGTCCCCACAGAGGATATATTACCCCTGTACATGAGAAAACCCCAGGCTGTAAGAGAATATGAGGCTAAGTACGGTGAATTGAATGATAATATCTAGAATGAAGCTCACAGATGTTGAGAGCATCTACAAAATCTCTGCAGACAGCTTTTCAAGACCCTGGTCTTTAAATGCAATACAGGAAGAGTATTACAATGAAATGGCTTATTATCTTGTAGCTACAGAAGATGATGGAACAGTTGCTGGTTTTGCCGGTGCCTGGCTGGTTTTCAATGAGGTACAGATAACTAATATTGCCGTAGCCAAGGATAAAAGAGGTAGTGGAATTGCCAGTAAGCTGCTGTCCAGATTAATTCAGGATATGGTTAATAAGGATATGAGTATAATTTTCTTAGAGGTTAGAATTTCCAATACTCCGGCAAGAAAATTATATGAGAGTGCCGGCTTTGTCTATACCGGAAAGCGTAACAGCTTCTATGATGATAATGAAGATGCCCTTTTAATGACTAAATTCCTGAAAGAAGAAAACACTGGCAGAAACATGGATCCAAGAAAGATGTAGTATAAAATCCATTCCTTTATTATTACTCAATGCTTGATCAAGATTTGCTTTACCGAAATTTGCTTAATCAAAATAAGCTGCTGCCCAAGTCAGTAATCGGGCAGCAGCTGTAATGTTTTTTGGCAAATTTAGTTTTTTGGTGTACTTAGTAATAACTCTTTGATTACCTAAGTTCTCACTGTTCAGTAATGTTTTTTGTAACGATGTTAAGTAATTTGTAATGTAATGTTTTGGAAGTCGGGAACTAATCTGGTTAATGTTATTATCCTAAATGACTATCTTGTTACGAAGGAATTGTTGGTCTTTTTGCTACCAGTCATGTGTTCATACTTCCAGGCTTCTTTGTTTAAGAATGAGCCAAGTCTTGAGTAAACAACACCTGAGATAACTGATAACACTACACCCTTGATCAGGTTGAACAATGGAACCATTTGGTATAGGTATGCATTGTATGCTACATCTCCACCTGGGAATGCTCCACCAAAGAATGCTTTGATATAGAGTGGTAGAAGGATGAACTTATTAGCCAAGAATCCAGCAACTATCAAGGTGATGGTTCCAAGTACAAGTCCGATGATTAAGCCAGTTGTTGTTTTGTTTCTCTTGTACATGAATGATGCTACAAATACAAAAGATCCGACCATGATTAGATTTGCTATCTGTCCAACTCCACCTGTTGTGGTTCCCTGAATTGCAATTACAAGAACCTGTAGAAGTCCTGTGAGTAATAATCCAAAGGTTGGTCCGAATGCAAGTCCAGCAACTAAGATAGGTACCGCTGAGAAATCAAGCTTAAGCCATGTGTTTCCAGGAATTATTGCAAATTCCAAGTAAGTCAGGACGAAAGCCAGTGCCAGTAAAAGTGCGCCTTTTACCATAGAGTTAGTGGTTTTTGATGTGTTTGTCATTTCAATGCCTCCTAAGCATTATCTCCAGCGGATTATCAAATTTAAATAAAAAAGCTCTGATAAAAAAATATCAGAGCTAAAATTGTTCAAATCAAACAATCCATCTTCTTCCATCCAGACTATACTGTCGGCTCCGTAATTACATCGGATCAGCCAAAAAGGCTCGCGGGCTATACCGCCGGTGGGGACTTACACCCCGCCCTGAAGATATATTAAATTTATGTCTTAATTATAGACTGTAATAAACGATTTAGCAACAGTCTTTATAGGATATTACGAAATTACATTAACAAGGGGTTTTTCTGTATATTTATATAAACTTTATCAAACAAGTTTGCATAATATTCAATTTTACTCCATTGATTTTTCGTAAATTAATTCTTGATTGAAAGCCCCTGTTTATGCTTTTTCATGTTTTTCATAGAAAGTGAAATTCTTTTCCTTGGGATATCAACAGAAAGAACTCTTACCTCAACTATGTCCCCTACTTTAACAACTTCCATGGGATGTTTGATAAATTTATCGGATAACTGGCTTATGTGTACAAGACCATCCTGATGAACACCAATATCAACGAAGGCTCCAAAGTCGGAAACGTTTCTTACTGTACCGTTTAATACCATACCTTCTTCCAGATCCTTAAGCTCTATGACCCCTGTTTTAAGGATTGGTTTTGGCAGATCTTCCCTAGGGTCACGGCCTGGCTTTAAAAGTTCTTTGATTATGTCATTTATTGTAGGCAGTCCAGCTCCAGTTGCTTCAGCAAGCTTTACAGCTGATTCATTCTTTATTCTTTCAGAAAAGTCCTTTGTATCCCATGACTTGACTTCCTTTGGTGTATATCCCAGGAGCTTTAAAACTTCCTTTGCTGTTTCATAGGATTCTGGATGTACTCCTGTATTATCCAAAAGTTCATCTGATTCAGGTACTCTTAAGAAGCCTGCACACTGCTCAAAAGCCTTGTCACCAAGTCTTTTAACCTTTTTAAGCTCTTTTCTTGATTTGAATCCATTGATTTCATCCCTGTATTCAACTATGTTTGTGGCAATTGTTTTATTAATACCTGAAACATAAGTAAGCAGTGAAGGAGTAGCTGTATTTAGATCAACACCAACTGTATTTACGCAGCCTTCAACTACACCTGTAAGGGTCTCTGACAGCTTCTTCTGGTCAATATCATGCTGGTATTGGCCGACACCGATGCTCTTTGGATCAATCTTAACCAGTTCAGCCATTGGGTCTTGAAGTCTTCTCCCAATGCTTATGGCTCCTCTTACAGTTACGTCTAAATCTGGATATTCCTTTGTTGCAAGATCACTTGCAGAATATACAGAAGCTCCTGCCTCGTTGGTTATGACATAAGCAACTTCAAGATTATCCTCTTTTTTAAGCTCTGAAATCATTTCTGCAACGACCTGTTCTGACTCTCTTGAAGCAGTTCCGTTACCGATGGAGATTATATCAACCTTGTACTTTTTAATCAGGCTTTTTAAGGTTCTCTTTGTTCCGGCCACATCGTTTCTAGGTTCAGTTGGATAAACTGCAGTAGACTCCAGGTATTTACCGTTCTCATCTAAAACTGCTATTTTACAGCCGGTTCTGAAGCCTGGGTCATAGCCCATTACTCTTTTACCCTTAATTGGAGATTGCATAAGAAGTGCATGAAGATTCTTACCGAATACGTCAATAGCTCCTCCTTCAGCCACTTCAGTCAAGGCGTTTCTGATTTCTCTTTCTATTGAAGGCCAAATGAGTCTTTTTAGTGAATCCTTTGTAGCAATTTCAATATACTTCTTATTGTTATCTGTTATTACTGCCAAGTTATTCAGCATATGGTTCTCTAAAATATCTATATTGATTTCAGTTGTGAGTTTTAATATTCCTTCCTTCTCTCCCCTGTTCAAGGCAAGGATTCTATGTCCAGGAATATTTTTTATCTGCTCTTTATAGTCAAAATACATTTCATAAGGTGAGTTTTCACCCTTTCCTGTACTGTTTATTACTCCTAACTTCATCACAGTATCTCTTGTCCACTTTCTGTTTGCTGCATCATCGGAATAAATTTCTGCAATGATATCCAAAGCGTGTTCAATGGCTTTTTCAGTGGTTAAAACTTCTTTTTCAGGATTTATGTACTTTTCTGCTTCTGCTTCTACATTTCCTGTGCCTTCCATAATGAATTCAGCTAATTTCTGAAGACCCTTCTCCTGTGCTATTGTAGCTCTGGTTCTCTTCTTAGGTCTGAAAGGTCTATAGATGTCATCCACTTCAGTTACTGTTTCACTGTTTTCGATGGAAGTCTTAATTTCATCTGTCAGTTTGCCCTGCTCATCGATTAATCTAATGACATCATCTTTTCTTTGAATCAGATTTCTAAGTGAAATGAGTCTTTCAGATAGTTTTCTTAATACCTCATCATCCAGGGAACCTGTAAGTTCCTTTCTGTATCTTGCGATAAAAGGTACTGTGTTACCCTCATCCAACATGGTAATTGTGGCTTCCACCTGCTCAGTTTTAATATTGAGTTCCTGTGCGATTTTTTCAGCTATATTCATTATATTTCTCCCTGTGCGCTATTCTTTAGGAATGCATGGATGAATAAATCAATATCCCCATCCAATACTCCCTGGACATTGGCTGTTTCTGCCAAGGTCCTGTGATCCTTAACCATTTGATAAGGATTGAAAACATATGATCTTATCTGTGAGCCCCAGGCTATATCTTTAAGTTCACCAGTAAGCTCCTCTATTTTTTCTTTATGTGCTCTTTCTTTAAGTTCAACAAGCTTGGACTTAAGTATTTGCATTGCAACTTCCTTGTTGTTATGCTGACTTCTCTCATTCTGACATTGGACAATTATACCTGTGGGTATGTGGGTAATTCTAACTGCAGACTCTGTTTTATTGACATGCTGACCACCTGCTCCAGATGATCTGTATGTGTCAACCTTAAGGTCCTCTGGGTTTATTTCAACATCCTGCGATGCTGTTAATTCAGGCAATACTTCAACTGAAGCAAAGGAAGTCTGTCTTTTGTTGTTAGTGTTATAAGGTGATATCCTGACTAACCTATGAATACCCTTCTCACTTTTTAAGAAGCCATATACGTTTTCTCCCATGATTCTTATGGAGGCATCCCTTATTCCCGCTTCATCTCCTGATATAACATCTAAAACTTCAGTTTTAAATCCGCTCTTTTCCGCCCATTTTAAATACATCCTCATGAGCATTTCAGTAAAGTCCTGTGCATCAGTACCTCCAACACCCACATGGAGTGTCAGAATGGCGTTGTTGGCATCATATTCACCCTTTAAATGGACTGTTAACAGCATGTCCTCAGTATCGTCCTCCAGGGTTAAAAAGTCTTTATAAAGTTCAGCTTCCGCTGCCTCATCACCCTCTGTTAATTCAGATAATATTAAAAGATCTTCAAATCTATTTTCAAGTTCTTTGATTCCCTTTAATTTATCCTCAATGGACTTGGCCTCAGAGGAAACCTCCCTGGCTTTTTCAGGATCATCCCAGAAGGATTTTTCCTGCATTTTTGCATTGAGCTCGTCCAACCTAAGTTTAAGCCTGTCTAAGTCAAAGACTCTCCTTTATTTCGATAATTTTCATCTTCAGATCATCTGTTCTTTGAAGAGCTTCTGTCAGTTTTAAGATCATATTTTCACTCCCTGGTTTTAAAATTTGGTCAAAGATTGTTCTATATTATTTCCAATTTATTTTACGTGTTCAAACAAAAATAAAAGCCTGACTTTTGCCAGGCTTTTTGTCATTATTTATTCTTACCGTGACAGTTTTTGTATTTCTTTCCAGATCCACAAGGACAAGGGTCATTTCTACCGATTTTCTTTTCTTTTCTGACCACCGGAGTCTTTTCCAATGAATTGTCCTGGTTAGTTGCAGTTTCCTTTGCAACCTGTTCTCTTTCAACTTCTTCATTGGTTCTAAGCTCAATATTCAGAAGGAATCTTGTTGTATCCTCATTTACTGAGTCAATCATCTCATTGAACATGTCAGTACCTTCAAACTGATATGCCTGAACAGGATCCTGCTGTCTGTATGCTCTTAGACCGATACCTCTTTTTAAGTGGTCCATGTTGTCTATATGGTCCATCCATTTGTTATCTACTACTCTTAAAAGGACCATTCTTTCAAGCTCCCGGATCTGTTCCGGATACTTGGCTTCCTTTTCTTCGTATTTGATTTTGGCCTGACCGATATAGTACTCTCTCATTTCATCCACAGACATGTTTTTAAGCTGGTCTATAGGTGTGGGTTTACCTTGGGCAACCAATACAGCCATGTAGTTAGATAAGGATCTGTAATCATCATCTGAGGTCTGTTCTGATTTTGTGAATTTATCAACTGCATCACCGACGGATGATTTAATTATATTTTTAATATTCTCAGAGATGTCAGTGCCTTCCATGACTTCTCTTCTTTGTGCATATATGATTTCTCTTTGCTGGTTCATGACGTCATCATAACCAAGAAGAGTTTTTCTGGAGTCAAAGTTATTACCTTCAACCTTCTTCTGAGCATTCTCTATTGCACCGGATACCATTCTTGATTCAATGGCTTCATCATCTCCAAGACCAAGTTTTGAAACTCTATCTTTTAATACTTCACCACCGAATATTCTCATCAGGTCATCATCTAAGGAAATGTAGAATCTGGATTCTCCGGCATCTCCCTGTCTTCCTGAACGGCCTCTTAGCTGATTATCTATACGTCTTGCTTCATGGCGTTCTGTGCCTAAGATCTTTAATCCACCAAGTTCCAATACACCTTCACCAAGCTTGATATCTGTACCTCTACCTGCCATGTTGGTGGCGATGGTAACCATACCCTTTTCTCCGGCATGGGATACTATTTCAGCTTCTTTTTCATGGTATCTTGCATTAAGTACCTGGTGAGGAATACCCTGTCTTTTTAAAAGTGAGGATAAATACTCAGACTTTTCAACAGAGGTTGTACCAACCAGCACTGGCTGTCCCTTTTCATAGGTTTCCTTGATTTCATCAACTAAACCATGATATTTGCCCACAGCTGTTTTATAAACCACATCCGGGTTATCAATTCTTTTAACCGGCATATTTGTAGGAATTACTATAACGTCAAGGTTATAGGTTGATCTGAATTCATTTTCTTCAGTAAGTGCAGTACCAGTCATACCTGAGAGCTTCTCATACATTCTGAAGTAGTTCTGGAATGTTATGGTGGCTAATGTCTTACTTTCTTTAAGAACTTCAACATTTTCCTTTGCTTCAATTGCCTGGTGGAGTCCGTCGGAATATCTTCTTCCCTCCATCAATCTTCCGGTGAATTCATCAACTATGATGATTTCTCCTTCTTTTACCATGTAGTCCTTGTCAGCCTTGAACAAGAAATTGGCTTTTAATGCCTGTGTCACATGGTGCTGCAGTTCCATGTTCTGAGTATCGCCCCAGTTTTCCAGATTGAAGTACTTCTCAGTTTTTACTATACCATCCTCAGTCAGAATAACTGAATGGGCTTTTTCATCTACTGTGAAATCCTCATCCTCTTTAAGTCTTTTGACATAGTAGTCAGCGACTTTATAAAGCTCAGTACTCTTATCACCTTCACCTGATATTATAAGAGGGGTTCTTGCTTCATCTATAAGAATTGAGTCAACCTCATCAACTATTGCAAAATGAAGCTCTCTTTGTACCATCTGCTCCTTGTAGACAACCATGTTGTCTCTTAAATAGTCAAAGCCGAACTCATTGTTTGTTCCGTAGGTTATATCTGAGTTATAGGCAGCTCTTCTTTCTTCAGTATCAAGATCATGGAGAATTATACCTGTTGTAAGACCAAGGAATGAATATAATTCACCCATCCATTCTCCCTGTAATTTTGCTAGGTAGTCATTTACTGTTACCAAATGAACACCCTTGCCTGCCAATGCATTTAAATAGCATGGCAGTGTAGCCACAAGTGTTGTTCCTTCAAAAGTCTTCATCTCAGCA
>JASDTM010000130.1:0-1921 GCA_041891535.1 Clostridiaceae bacterium | reverse complement strand
CAATACAAAGTCTATGATTCTGTATCTTCCGCCGAAAGGAATTGAAGCTAAAGGTCTTCTTGCTGCAAGTTGTTTCAAGGAATAGTCAGACTCCATTAAATTAATCAACCCTAAAAGCTTTTTATTAGACATGAGCCTCACCTCCTAAAACTGCATTCTCACCTACAACAGCAATTTCATTACCGTCTCCCACCTGTACACCATCACCAATTATGGAGTTTTCTCCGATCATGGCTTTATTTATGATGCAGTTGTCTCCTATGACAGTGTTTGCCATTATGATGGAGTCTTTTACAACTGAGCCTTTACCGATTTTAACCCTCATTGAAAGCACTGAATGGTCTACTTCACCCTTTACAATACAGCCTTCAACTATGAGTGAATCAGAGATTCTGGCATTCTTATCAATATACTGAGGTGGCATTGTATGATTAACTGAGTATATTCTCCAGCTTGGATCCTGAATATTCAGTTCCTGTTTTTTATCGATCAAATCCAGATTGGATTCCCATAGGGATGATATTGTACCAACGTCCTTCCAATATCCTACGAATGGATAGGCATAGACCAATTCCCCGGCATTAATCATTCTTGGAATTATGTCTGAACCGAAGTCATACAGACCATCTCCGTTTTCATCCTTCATTTCAAGGTATTGTTTCAATTCCTTGTAGCTGAAGATATAAATACCCATTGAAGCCAAATTACTCTTTGGATCCTTTGGCTTTTCAGCGAATTCAGTTATTCTCATTTCAGTGTCAGTGTTCATGATACCAAAACGTGATGCTTCATCCCATGGAACTTCAATAACAGCAATTGTCAGGGCTGCATTTTTCTCCTTATGGTATTTCAGCATTTTTTCATAGTTCATCTTGTAAATATGGTCACCGGATAATATCAAAACATAACCTGGATCATGGCTGTCCATGAATGGAATGTTCTGGTATATGGCATGTGCAGTTCCCTTAAACCACTTTTCCTCTGTTGCTGAGGCAAATGGCTGAAGAATAGTAACTCCAGAATCCTTTGTTGAAAGATCCCATGGTCCTCCGTTACCAATATGTTCGTTTAGAATCAATGGTTGGTATTGAGTCAATACAGCCACATTTCTGATACCGGAGTTTGTACAGTTACTAAGTACAAAATCTATGATTCTATACTTACCTCCAAATGGTACAGCCGGTTTAGCTATGTTCTTTGTCAATGGACCTAATCTTGTTCCCTGGCCACCTGCCAGGATCATGGCAAGCATCTCTTCTTTCATTATCTTTCTCCTTTAAGCTTTTTAGGCTTTATGATAAGTCCTGATAAAGATGGGCTGATGACTTCGATGTAATAAGGCATCCCATCGGTCTCACCTTTTTTAGTTTCGAATATAGGTTGTTTCTTTGTCCAGTTCCCTCCGAAATCCACGGATTCCGTATTAATAACTTCCTCATACAGTCCTTCGTATGGCACCCCCACCTTTACACCCTGTCTTTCCACAGTGTCAAAGTTGAATACACATGCAAAGAAATCACGTTTCTTCTTTCCTCTTCTTAAGAACTTGAATACCACCTCCGGGTTTTCAAGATCAAGTAAATCAATACCTTCCTTAGACATTTCAAGCTCATATAATGCCGGAGAATCCTTATATAAGTGACCCAGTTTTCTGACTAAGTTTTGAGCTCCAAGATGCTTGTCATTTGCAAGTCCCACCCATTCGAGTTCTGAATAATATCTCCATTCAAACATCTGGGCAATGTCATTTGTCATGAAGTTAAGCTTCTTGCCCGGATGCATGAACATATATGCCATTAAGGTTCTGAAGCCTGCAAACTTCTTATATAAATCCAATGGATTTTTATCAAGAATGGACTTCTTTCCATGTACCACTTCATCATGTGACAAAGGTAGTATATATTTTTCATTGAATGAGTAC
>JASDTM010000129.1:0-11948 GCA_041891535.1 Clostridiaceae bacterium | reverse complement strand
TGCTTTCACAGCTGCCGCATTTAATGCAGTCTGATCCATGATTATCCAAGGAGTTGTAATTCTCCTTAATTAATTCCGGGATATTTTTTACATCCAATTTAGCAATATCTAACTGTCTGTGGAGTTCAGCTATATCAATATTGGACGGACATGGAAGGCAATGGCTGCAGTACAGGCAATTTCCTTTGAATTTGCCATTGTAAGCCTTGCCGAATTCAGAATAATCCTTTTCTTCATCTGACATATCAAAGTACTTCATTGCATCTATAACTTCCTGCTTGCTGGAATAGCCCGCAAGAACGCTCTTTACCCCAGGCCTTGTCAAAGCATAGTGAATACACTGAGCAACTGTCATTGGTTTATGGAATGGGGTCAAATCCTTGTTTAACAGTCTTCCAGCTCCAAATGCTTTCATGACAGTAATAGGAATATTCTTGTTCTCACATAAACTATATAGCTCAGCTCTTACATTATCCATACCAGAATACTCTGATTCTTTAAAAGAGGACTTCAGATTTGTAAGTGTATTAACCTTTGCCGGTGTCATATCAAAGGCCAGGTTGATACTGAACATCATGGCATCAACCAAACCGGTGTTAACTACTTTTATTGCCGTCAATGGATCATGGGAAGTAAACCCAAGTGCTCTTATTACCCCCTGATTCTTTAAATCCAGGGCATAATCAATTATTTTCGAATTGAAGATATCGTTAAAATCCTTGTCCGTATCAATGAAAAACAACATCCCTAAATCAATATAGTCAGTTCCCAGTGACGAAAGCAGTTCATCAAAGTACCTTTTGGTAATATCCAAGTCTCTGGTTATGTCATACTGTTCATTTAAGTCGCAGGAGCCAATCTGCCCCTGGATATACATGTCTTTTCTTCTTGAACCTAGGGCTCTACCAATATTTGTTCTGATTTCTTTTCCAGGCATAAATAAATCCATAATATTTATACCCTGTTCTAAGCACTCATGTATAACTTCTTCAACAATATTATAAGACTTTCCATCCAATTGTTCTGAACCAAGCCCAAGCTCACTGACTTCCCACCCAAGGTTTCCAAATTTTCTGTATTTCACGTTAATTCATCTCCCTATTGATAGAATTTCCTTAATAAAATTATACACTTATTTAGAAAAATTAAGAGCCAAGTTCAAAACTCAGCTCTTCTATACTTGTTTCATTCAATTCTATAGGTCCACTATTTCCTCGGAAAAATAACTTTTCCGGTAATATCTGAAAATCGTACTGTCGGTTTGCTCCAGTATCTGCTGTCCTTAGAGTACTTTCTGTTATCACCTAAAAAGAAGTATTCACCTTCCGGTACTTTAAAGCTTCCATAGAAGTCTCCCTGACTTCCAAGGTATTTTTCCTCAATTACATTACCATCTATATAAACAGCTCCAACTTTGTCTATTTTAACTTCCTCACCTGGAAGTCCAATGAGCCTTTTAATCATGATATTTCCTGCTTCCTCGGAGTGGAAAGTCAGTATATCTCCTCTTTTCAAGCTTTTTGGAGAGTGTACTACTATAGTTACAAGCAAATCATTTGGCTTTAGTGTAGGACTCATAGAAAGAGAAGTAACTTTTGTAATGAATACCACATACCGTCTTGTTACAATTACCATTGCTATAAATGCAACTAAAAGAATCAAAACCTTGAGATAATTATCCATAATCACTTCTCCCTGAATTACTTACAATTAAATTTACCTTATCATATTCTAATGATTGTGTCCGTGTCTATGCTCGTGACCATGTCCGTGTCCGTGTTCTTCACCCTCAGCCATTTTAAAGAAGGTGACATATGCTTCAACATAAGCTCTTGCAGCTTCAACATCATTTATATCAAAATCCTTCAATTCAATTGCTTTTTTAAATTTCTCCTCTAAGTGGTGGTATTCTTCATCAGTAACCAAACCCTTTAGTGAAGCCATATCTCCAATTTCTATACTCTTATCAGCAGCAATAACTTTTGGATCAAGGTGAGTTCCAGTTGGCTTCAGCCCATCATAGGATGCTCCTTCACCAGCACGGTGAATTCTTACAAAGTTTTCCAAGAACCAAGTATCAGCAACGTGTTTTGCATCATCACCAAGTACTCTTACCTTCTGGCTGAAATCAAATATTTCTTTGATTTCAGGTTCAAACTCTTTGAAGATCCACTTGTATGCATAGTTTATATTCCCAGATTCCAAAGCCAATCGACCATCTTTAACCGCAGGACCATCCATAGTATCACAATGTGCACTTGCCTTCCGTGGCATAAGTATCAAAGCAAAAGGTATTAACATCACTAAACCAACGACTAATAGTATATTCATAATTTGTTCCTCCATTTATTTTTTCTTGTTTCCTTGACTTAAATATACAATCAAACACCTTCAATTACTTTGACCTAAGTCAATATATCAGGTGTTTTAAAATAATTTTTGTAAAAATATATCAAATGTAAAAACTCAAAAAATGAGAGTAGAAAGCGATTTGAATTTATGAAAAATATAGTCTTTAAAGCATAAAAGAAGTAGAGTAACCTACTTCTTCTATGCTTTAAACTTTGTAAATTTAGTGTTCTACATTGTTTGTGTTTAATTATTATATTCTGTAATTAGAACAGGATAGTCCACAAATCGGCTTATAGGCCTGCCTTCTCGTCTGGTTGATGAATTCCGAAGATATTGCCTTCAGTATCAATGTAGTAGCCCTGCCATGCCATACCAGGCAATGCATATTTAGGAAGTGCTACAACTCCACCAAGCTCAAGAATCTTTGCTTCGGTTGCATCATAATCCTCTACTCCAAGGGTTGAGATAAATGAATTTACACTCTGACCAGGCTTTGGTGAATCACCATGGCGCAGCATCATTCCACCTTAAATACCCCTTTCTCCTTCTTTTCCAGAAATGGTTCCAAAATATGGCATTCCTGCAAACTGTGACCAATCCTCAAAGGTCCATCCAAAAACTCCACCATAAAACTTCTGAGCTCTCTCCATGTTATCTACATGTATCTCAAAATGTACTACTCTTCCCATAATTGCCTCCAATTAATTAAATATGACTTTTTTCTTATGATATTTTATCTGTGCTGATCTACTAATATTGGGTTTCCATCAGGATCCACAATAATAAAACTGCCTGGTCCGACAGTGTCAGGCGCAACTTTTTCTGCAAATTCAATTCCCTTCTCCAAAAGTTCCTCTTGCAGCTGTCTTACATCCTTGAACGGATTGACTTCCTGTGCGTTTTCGTCCCATCCCGGGTTAAAGGTCAGGATATTCTTTTCAAACATTCCTTGGAATAATCCGATGATACAATCCTCGTTCTTTATAATCAGCCAGTTCTGACTGATATCTCCTCCAAAATCGTTAAATCCAAGCTTTTTATAAAAATCTCTGGATTTCTCAATATCTTTAACTGTTAAGCTTAAAGAAAAAGCTCCTATTCCCATAACTACTCCTTAAAAATCTAATTCAATATTTTATGTTGGTGCTGATTTTATATATGCACCAATGATTTTTATGCCTTAGTGCAATTGAATATTTCAATATTAATTCAATGATAATCAATTTCAAATAGAGGATGTATGAACTTTCAGTATATTATTTAAGAACTATTTACCCATGTTAGTTTGATTATTATTGTGTCAGCTCATTGTTATGGTCAAAAGGTCCTGTATATGCCATACTTAGAGTATTGAGGTGTATATGAAAGCAATTATATTTTTACTTAAAAAAATTAAAACAATAGACCCCAAAATGCTGCTGATGGTGGCTGTTTATTCTGTTATGGCAGGAATTATGCCATTTCTATGGGTGTATTTACCCTCCAGGATAATAACTCTTGTTTCAGAAGGTAAAACTGACTCGGTCATTCCTTTGATCCTTGTTTTTGGCGTAGTGGCAATTATATTCAGCTTTTCTATAAGCTTTATAACCGGCAACTATAGAATGAGGATGAATAATATCCGTTATGCTTTGATCCGTGAAGTCATTGAATTCAGCTTAAATATGCCATTTGAATCTACCTTGGATAAGGAACAGCTCGAGAAAATCACAAGCGCGAAATTTTCTGTTTCAGGTCCCATGCATGGTGCCGGAGGTATTATTCTCAAGCTTTTGAATACTCTTGGTTTAATCTTTGCTCTCATTGGATTTATCTGGATTTTTACTACATTACCCTGGTATGTATTGTTATTAATATTGATTTCCACAGGGATTTCAGCTTATATCAATATTCAGCTCATGAAGCTGATTTATGTATACTGGACAAGTGTAATTCCAATCTCCCATAAAGCAGAAAAATTGATATATGAATTCAGAAATCCCCTGTCAAAGCAGGATATTATTATTTATAACTTCATTGGCTTGTTTAAGTCTTACTTTAAAAAACAGCTTGATCTGCAAAATATAGCATTAAAAGCACATCAAAAAAAGGTTCAGTTTCAAATGGTTTTATTCTCAACTGTCAACCTTGTTAAGGAGTTCGGAGTATACCTCTGGCTTATTTTTGCCTTTATCAACGGTCAAATAGATATTTCCCGTCTTTACTTTCTGATGACGTCAATGATGGGCTTTCTATTAATTTCAGATGGTCTGGTTTTAAATGTTACAAGCATTAAACAGGATGTTGATATGTTCAATAAATTCATTGAGCTTATGGATACAAAATTTGAAAAAGATGGGGATTTAATTCCTGATACAGTTAATGACTGGGAAATAACTTTTGATGATGTAACCTTTAACTATCCCGGTAAAGAAGAGCCTGTTCTTAAAAATGTCAGTTTTAAGATAAACAAATTGGAGTCCCTTGCATTAGTTGGGGAGAATGGTTCTGGTAAGACCACTATCGTTCTATTGCTCTGCAGGTTATTTAAACCCACATCAGGCAGAATATTGCTCAACGGTGTGGATATTCAGAATTTAATCCATGATGAATATTTAAAATATGTATCGGTAATATTCCAGGATTCCATGGTTTTACCTGTGAGCATAAAAGAGAATATAACTTATTCTGAGGATGAGGCTTCTGGTTTAGAAGAAGTATATGAAAAGTCAGGTATGGACAAGGTACTGCTTGATTTGGAAAAGTCTGATGAACAAACGCTGCTTAGAATTTTAGATGATGACGGAATAGATTTATCCGGAGGGCAATTGCAAAAGCTGTACCTGGCTAGAGCTCTATATAAAAAGGACTCTAAGCTTCTGATTCTTGATGAACCAACAGCAGCCTTGGATGCACTGGCTGAAGGTGAGTTATATAAATCCTATGCGGATCTGACTAGGGATAAAGCAAGTCTCTTTATTTCTCACAGGCTTGCAAGTACACAATTCTGCGACAGAATTATATATCTCAGAAACGGACAGATAATTGAAGAAGGCACTCATAAGGAATTGATTGCCAAGCAAGGTGAATACTTTACTACATTTGAGATTCAGGCTAAGCACTATAGGGAGGTGGAACATGAAAAACTTTCTTAAAGTACTTACAATGATTCAGAAAAAGAGGAAGAATTTCCTGTTATTGGTTGCTATCCAATCCCTCATAGGCGGTCTTTTGCCACTACTTAATGTTATTATTCCAAAGCTTATAGTAGATGAGCTGTTGTCTGAAAAAAGAATTGAAATCCTTCTTTTAATGATTGGGGTTCTTGCACTAAGTAACTGGATAAAGACAGTTGTTGTAAGCTACACCACACTGAAAATTGACAGAACTGTTACCTTGATTTGGCTGGAGCTTCAAATGGACTTGGTGGAGAAGATGAATAACCTTCCAATTGAGGTCAGTGAAACAAAAACAAACCAGGATGAATTGGAGAAGGCCATGTTCGGGCTTGAATACTTCCCATCCTTGAGTGAGACAATTGAGCATGTGGGGATTTCTTTAATAACCCTCGTTTCACTGTTTATAGTACTAATTCCTTTCGGAATTTTAATTCCTATTGGTATTGTGGTTTCTTCCATGCTTTTAATTCCATTACTGAATAAACAAAAATATTTGGAGGAAGACAACGCAAACAGGAGTCAGCCAGAACACAGAATATACAGATATTTCTTGGACCTTGCCACTGACTACAGGTATTCCAAGGATTTCAAGCTTTTCCTCGGCGATAAGCTCATGATGAAGAAAGCAAAAACCACAATGGATAATATCCTTAAAATTAACCATGAGTATTTTACGAAAAATGGAATTTTAGAAGGCTTGAAAAGTATCATAATGCAAATACAAATAGTGGCAGCTCTGATTTATCTTGCTTTAAAATACATCGGTGGTGCACTGACCGTTGGTAATTTCATACTCCTACTCAATGCAACAAGAAGCTTCCAGGAAAACATAATGAAGCTCCTTGGCAAAACAAATTCAATCATCACCATGAACCTTTTATTTGATCCAATGATCAGGTATTTGAAAAACGAATATAAAGAAGATGTCCAATTAGCTTCAGTAAAGATTGATTCCAATGACTTTAACCTGGAGTTTAAAAATGTTGATTTTTCATATCCAAATTCAGATCATAAAATACTTAAGGATTGTTCCTTCAGTATTAACAAGGGTGAGAGAATTGCCATTGTCGGCAGAAACGGTGCAGGTAAGAGTACTATAATCAAACTGATTTGCAGGTTCTATAAACCCACAAGTGGAACTATCACTCTTAATGGCGTTAATATCCAGGATATCAACATTCAAGATTACTATGACCTTTTATCAGTTACCTTCCAGGATTTCAGACTGTTCCCATTTAAGATAAATGAGAATATAGCCGGAATAGAAGAAGATAATTTTTCTGAAGGAGATAGAAACAGAATCACAAATTCATTGGAAATGATGCAGATAAATGACTGGGTAGATACTCTTCCTCAAAAGTCAGAAACCCATATCTCCAAGCTTTTCAGCGAGGATGGCTTACTCTTCTCAGGAGGACAATCTCAAAAGATTGCCTTAGCCAGAAGTATTGCCCATGGAGGTCAATTTGTCATCATGGATGAACCTACAGCTGCCCTTGATCCAAAAAGTGAAGAGGAAATATTTAAATATATGCTTTCCCTTACAAAGGGTAAAACCTCACTGTTCATATCTCACAGGCTATCAAGCACCAGATATGCTGACAGAATTTTAGTGTGTGATCTAGGTAAAATCACAGAAACCGGTAATCACTTTGAACTTATGCAGCATAGGGGACTTTATCAAAAGATGTTTGAAACCCAGGCCAGCCAATATGTAGACTGAGCATAAGAAAATATATGTAATTAAAAATCCCAACAAAAGAATTTACCCCACAAATCAAACTTAAAGAACTAGTTTGATTTGTGGGGTAATTACTTACTAAATAGATTATTTAGATTTTAGGCCTGCTTTATTGCCTCATAGCTTCCGCCCTTCATGAAGAAGTACAGTATCAATGCAGCTATTAATGACATAATTGAACCAAAGATAAACGGAACTGCTGCCCCGAATGTATTCCAAAGGAAACCTGCAATAGTACTTGCCGGCAATAGTGCAATACCAACCAAGGTTGAATGCATACCCAACATGGTACCTTTGACTTCCGGTGGCGAAATTTCTGAAATAAAGGCTCTTTCAACTCCGGTTATCATCGCTGTATAAACCCCATACAGAATAAATAAACCTATCATAACTTGTTTGTTTCCTGCAAAGGCAAACCCAATATATACAATTGAAAATACAAAATAGCCCGCAACCAACAGCCTTTTTCTACCTACCTTGTCAGATCTTCTTCCTGCAGGAATAGATAAGATTGAGGCTGTAAGGTTATATATAAAATACAGGAGTATAACTGACATATCATCAAAACCCACACTTTTAGCTCTTAATAATAGAAATGCATTTGAAGAATTCCCAAGAGTAAATAAAAATGCTACAAGAAGATACAGCTTTAACTGTCCATCCAGTTTCTTCACGTTTTTCCAGAATGGCTCTCTTTCTTTAACAACCCTGTCCTCATGCTTCTCTTTTATGAAAAAGAACATTAATAAACCAAGTATTGCAGGTATTATGGATATTAAAAATATCTTTTTAAAGTCAAAGCCTGATTTCATCTGACTGAGTAAAATATAGGAGAACAATATACCAAGAGCTGAGCCTGCCATATCAAGTGCCTTATGTATCCCAAAAGCCTGACCTGTACTTCCCTTTTTAGAGCTCTCGCTTACCATGACATCCCGGGGTGCAGTTCGGATTCCTTTGCCTACCCTGTCAATTACCCTGGCAGCTAAAATACCAACCCAGGATCCCGCCATTATTAATGCCAGTTTATATATTAACCCTGTTGCATAGCCTACAAAGGCTATTGGTTTTTTCTTATCATATTTATCAGTGAAATACCCGCTGAATACTTTTAATAAACTGGCAAGGCTTTCTGCTATTCCTTCTATGACACCCACAAGAGCTGGTGTGGCTCCAAATACCGATGTTAAATAAAGGGGGATGATTGGATATACCATCTCCGCACTGATATCAGAAAAAAAACTCACAAGTCCCAGCAAAAATACATTCAACATTTATGACACTTCCTTTAAAAGTCAATTCCAAAAATTAGAGGGAATCTTTATATTATAGCTCCTCTTAACTATCTAATTTCAACCCCAAAAGCTTCAGAAAAAATAAATTAACTTAATTTTTTCTGAAGCTTTGGATACAAATAATTTCATTATTTTAATTTTTCATTTAATTCTTTAAGTGCAGAAGGATCCCATTTGACTATCTGCCTGTCAAAGGTGACGAGGCCGTTTACCTCATCCTCAACATCGCTCAGCTGGGTATAGACTATTCCTGAAAGTATGTTTTTATACGGCAGAATCTGCTTTAGGTATAACTCAGAAACTGCTGAGTTATATGATTTCCGGTCCTTGTACATCCTGTAACCGAAAGGTTTTTCCGGTGTATGACCGGGAACAGGATAGCTGTATCCACCGAATTCGGATAGTATTATCGGTCTTCCGTCATATTTTAGCTTAATTGGTTTGTAGTAAACATGGGGACTGTTAAAATCAGGACCTTTTTGATCATGCCAACCACTTGCATGGTCTACTACCCTGGTAGGATCCTGCTTCTTCGCAGCCATTGCAAGATCGACTGAATCGAATTGACCCCAGCCTTCGTTTGAAATAACCCACATCCCGATTGAAGGGAAGAATTCAAGGTTTTTTATGACCTCAGTTTGATGTCTTACGGCAGCTTCACGAGATTTTTTGTCATTTCTTCCAAATCTTCCGTATTTTTTATCGCTTAAATGTATCCCGATAAAGGGAAGAATTTGAATATACAGAGGATTATATTTACTCCCTCCGCTTACCATATCCTGCCATACAATCAATCCCAGCCTGTCACAATGAAAATACCATCTGTAAGGCTCAATTTTGATATGCTTTCTTACCATGTTAAAGCCCATGCTTTTGAGCATTTTCAATTCGTCTATCACTGTTTCTTCATCTGCAGGTGTATAAAGACCGTCCTTGTAATATCCCTGGTCCAAAACTCCCGTCTGGAAATAAATATCCTCATTCAGAGTCATTTTCTTAATTGAAGAATTGTCCTCTTTTATACCTATGGTTCTAAGTCCGGTATATGTAAATACAACATCTTCACCGTATTCAAGTTTTACGGGATATAGCCAGGGTTCCTCAGGAGACCACTTTTTAACAGTATCTATTTCTACTTTGGATCCGTTTATGATTTCCTGTACTTTAATGGGTTTATAAGTTCCTGACAGAAAATCCGGGTTATACATACCTGCCAGTGTCGGCTCAAATATGGTCAAAATAATATTTTTGTCTCCGGTTTTCGATAAATTAACATTAACACCGCTTGTACCGTCATAAACGAAATTTACTTTTTCTATATAGTCTTCCGGAATACATTCCAACCAGACAGTCTGCCATATACCGCTTTGAGCCGTATACCAAATCTGTTGCCTCTCCAGCTTTTGTTTGCCCCAGGGCAGATAGGATTGATCGCTTTCATCAACTATTGCAATTACCAATTCATTTTCTGACTGTTTTATAGAAGCTGTTATATCAAAGGAAAACGGCAAATAACCGTCTTCATGATAACCCATCTCCGACCCGTTTAACCAAATTCTGCATTTCTGATCAACTGCTCCAAAGTGAAGAATGTATTTTCCATTCTCTTTAACTTCTTTATTAAATACCTTCATCATCAACAGCGTCTCATCAGGTTTGAGTTGCTTTCCGACTCCCGACAGCTCCGTTTCCATTGAGAATGGTACTTCTATAATTCCATCTTTAAACTTTAATTCTTCATAGATCTTTTCATAATCGCTATCTAAATGATTACCTTTTATAACCTTGTAGCCCCATTCACCGTTTAATATCTGCCAGGATCCCTTCTCCCTTTGGAGCTGGGGTCTAGGATATTCAGTGTGTTTCATTGCTTTTCCTCCTTCTTTAAAAGATTATAAGGAATAAGTACAAGAAGTATCAGAATTGCCGAAACCAAGAATATCATGGAGTCAGGCACCTGTTTTACAACTCCCAATTCGGTGTAGGTTTCATTAACCCTTGCTATAACTATGGAGCCTATAAAAGGTCCGATTATCATCGGTAACATTACCCCGAATATCATCCTGACACCTTGGAACCTTCCTGCCATTGAATCGGGTGTAAAATCTCTGATAAGTCCGTTACTGACAGCAATAAGTATCATATTTCCGGCCATTAATACGGTACCGGCAAAAATCAAAGGAATAGTTGTTTTAGTTACGAACATGGCTAAGAGTCCAACAATCTGGATAACAAGACCAATAGGAATCCATTTTATCTTTCCAAGTTTATCTATCAACCTTCCCGCCAGAACACTTATAACAGACGCACTTAACAGGACAATTCCAAGGATTGGTGCATAATTTTCTATTCCAAGTCCCCTTTGAATATAAATGATTAAAAATGGCATCCAAATCTGAGTTGAACCCGACACAATAAGCAGTATCAGCATGGTGATATACAGCTTTTTGTTGTACTTTATTGTTGATCCTTTAAATCCATAAGCCATGGTATCTTTCAAGGAAATACCCGATTGTTTGATATCTGTATCCTTCAGGAGCAGTAATGCAACAAGACCGCCTGCAAACACAATAAAACCAATCACTGTATAGAATAATCCCCACTTGCCGTTCTTGGTCAATGGATCCAAAAGTCCAAATATTAAAAGCATTGCCATCAAGGGCAATACAGCAAGTACAGCTTCCACCCTTCCCCTGTCAGAAGCGACAGTGTTATCTGTAATCCAAGAATTGAATGCGGCATCGTTTGCTGTTGAACCAAGGAAGGTCATTACGCAATCCCAAAGAATCATAATGAAAACTGCCGTAGAAACAGTATTCAGCATCGGAAACCAGCTTCTGACATTATCCAAAGTCACTAAAGAAAATCCCAGTACGGATAATCCCCAGGTCAGATATCCGAAAACGATAAAGCTTTTCCTGTTTCCGATTCTGTCAGACAAAGAACCCATAACAAGAGTCGTAACCGTAGCTGTTATTGCACTTAGTGCCACCATTGCAGCAATGTCTCCGGGTGTTCCGCCAAGCTCGTTATACAAATAGACATTGAGATACATGTTTTCCAGCATCCAAGCTAATTGTCCTATGAACCCCAATGAAACAATGACAAACCATTTCTTTTTGGAATTACTCATGATTCTTTACTCCTCCCGACCCAAACATTATTTCTTATATTTTCAATTTATACATTTATAACCCAGACTGCAGATTTCAAATAATACAGGTATCTGTCAATACTTCAATTATACTATTACACCAAGGATTCTTCCTATTTCATTTGATACTTCCATGATTCTTCACAAACTGCTGATATAATTAGATAAAACTTAGGCTCTACACTAAATGGTGTTGGTAAATATTAACCAGCATCATTTTTTATCCAAAAAATAGGACAAGACATAGT
>JASDTM010000128.1:0-12036 GCA_041891535.1 Clostridiaceae bacterium | reverse complement strand
GGATATGTTTATTTCAAGTGCACCAACATTTTCTGCCTTTGAAATTCTTTCAGTAACATATATATAGTCATCAACTGTATATCCGGCTACATTGGCAATAATTGGAATATTGAACTGAGTAAGCCATTTTAATTCTTCTTCTACGTTATATATTCCAGGATTCATAAGCCCGATTGCATTTAGCATACCACCCGGAGTTTCTGCAACTCTCGGCATCTTGTTTCCGATTCTTGGTTCCTTAGTCACAGCTTTAATCATTATTGAGCCAAGCTTTGAGAGGTCATAAAGCTCTGCAAACTCTCTTCCAAATCCAAAGGTACCTGAAGCCGGCATTATTGGATTCTTAAGCTTTAGTCCCGGCAGATTCACAGATAAATCTATTTTACTCATAAACACTCTCCCCAAGCCTGAATACAGGTCCTTCCTTGCAAACTCTTTTCAGACCATCCTTGGTTTCATGCATGCAGGCATAGCAAGCCCCAATACCACAGGCCATTCTCTCCTCAAAGGACAGATAACCATTTTTTGTACCGCTATACTCCAAGTCTATGGCTTTAAGCATTGGAAGAGGTCCACAGCCATATAACACATCAAAGTCTATTTTATAATTTTTAACTGCCATTGCTACATTACCATGGTAACCATAGCTTCCATCATCTGTGCAAATATAAGCTTCTCCAAGAGCTTCAAATTCCTCCAGGGCAAATATACTGTCCTTATCCCTGAAGCCTAAAACAGAAACTACTTCTCTTCCATTTTCAACAAGTCTTTTTCCAAGCTCGTACAGCGGAGGTACTCCCACTCCGCCACCTATGAGAAGAACCTTTCCTTCTTCCTCAAAGATTGGAAAGCCTGTTCCAAGTGGTCCTAAAACATCTAAAAATTCACCTGATTTAACCTTGGAAAGTTCTCTTGTGCCATCACCCATAATCTTATAAATAAGGGTAATAACTCTGTTTTCTTCATCAAACTCAAATATAGAAATTGGTCTTCTTAAAATAAACAAACCGCTGTTCAGCTTAATATTCAAAAAGGTTCCTGCAGGATAGTCAAATACAGAATCTGCTGAATCAAGCTTTATTCTGAAGGTATCCTTGGCAATATTCTCATTTTCAAGAACCTTCATTATTGTGGTTTTCCTATTCTCCATGAACAGCCTCCAGTATAATTTTATCCTCTAGTATAAATTTCCCGTTTAATATAACGTGCTTAATACTGCAAACCGATTTCCAACCGTGGAAGGGTGTGTTTCTTCCCATGGATTGGTGCTTTGCCTTATCTACTGTAAAGCCTTCATTTAAGTCAATTGCAGTTATGTCAGCAGGCATTCCAACCTTAAGCTCCCCGGTTTTTAACCCATAAATACCTGCAGGACCCTTTGTCAGTGCATTAACCAAAGTATAAAGCTTAATAGTCCCTGGTTTTACAAGGTGAGTATAAAGTAATGGAAAAGCTGTCTCCAACCCTGTAATACCAAAAGCCGACAGCTCAAGTCCCCTGGTTTTTTCAGCTTCAGTGTGTGGAGCATGATCCGTTGCTATTGCAGCAATTGTGCCATCCTTAAGCCCTTCAATAAGAGCAAGTCTATCCTTTTCTTCTCTTATAGGAGGGTTCATTTTAAAGTTCCCATCCTCAGAAAGATCCTTTTCGGATAACAGCAGATGGTGTGGTGTGACCTCTCCTGAGACCTTATATCCCCACTTAATCCCATCCCTTAAAAGATCCACGCCTCTGAAAGTGCTCATATGACAGATATGATATCTGCATCCAGTATCCCCTGCCATTAATATGTCCCTTGCAATCTGAACATCCTCAACTGATCTTGATATTCCTCTGTGTCCGTGTTCTAAAGCATATTGTCCTTTATGTATATATCCTTTTTGCAGAAGATCATTGTCTTCGCAGTGTGCTGCAATTACTCCATTAAGCTTTGCCACCTCTTCCATGGCTTCATTCATCATGGATGCTCCCTGAACACCTCTTCCATCATCAGTAAACCATTCTGAGCCAGCTTCCTTCATACCTTCAAAATCAACAAGATTTTTACCTGATTCTCCTTCAGTAATAGCTGAATAAAAATATGTGTTGATGATAGAATCCCTATCAGCCAATTCAATGTTTGCCTTCATCCTTTCAGGAGTATCTGGTACAGGATTTGTATTAGGCATTGCAAAAATGGTTGTAAACCCTCCTGCTGCTGCAGCCCTTGTTCCTGTCCTGACAGTTTCCTTCAGAGTAAATCCAGGCTCTCTTAAATGTACATGCAAATCTATAAATCCAGGCGTGACTAAAAGACCCGAAAAATCGCGGGTCTCACATTCAATATTCAAATCCTTGCCAATCTTTTCTATTATTCCATCCTTGACCAGGATATCCACCTTGTCAAAGGAATCATCCTCATTCACCACATTACAGTTCTTTAATAAAAGCATATAGACCTCCCGGGTTCATTTAATACTTTGTGCTATGTTTCTTAATTAATTATAGACCAAGTGACTGTATTAATAAAACATAATACATTCAAGCTTGGTCTAATAAAATTGATTAAAGTAGAATCATCCCCATAAAGCATGCTAAATAACCTATATGCTTTATGGGGACTGATTTTAATATTGTTATTGAGTTGATTGAGCCATTTTCTGGCTATTTGACATCCATTTCTTCTCTTTCCTTCTGTTCCTGCTGTAGAGTCTTGTCTGGAATAATAAGGTTGAGAACTAAAGCTATTACTGTTGCAATGACAACTGGTGACTTTCCGAATACCATCATGAATGCTTCTGGAGCATGCTGCAGTGCCTTGGGTGAACCGGTTATGCCCATACCAAGAGCTACTGCCAATCCAACTATTGACATGTTTCTTGATGTAAGTGGCTGTTGGGTTATAAGCTTGATACCGGACATTGTGATCATTCCGAATACACCTACTGTAGCTCCGCCTATTACAGACTGAGGAATGGTGGTCATTAATGCACCGAACTTTGGTACTAAGGATGCACCAAGAATAAAGAAGGCTGCAATAGAGAAAACTCTTCTTGATACAACTTTATTTTGTCCAACAATACCGACGTTTTGAGAGTAGGTTGCAAGGGGAAGTCCTCCCAAAAGTGAGCCAATGAATGCTGTAAGTCCATACCCGGTTATTCCTCCGAAAAGCTCATCGTCTGTAACTTCCCTGTCCATACCACCTATTGTAGTTGAAGATAAATCTCCGACAGCCTGTATCGAGTTTACAATGTACATGAGCACCATGGAAATTATGGCTGTAGCCTGGAATTCAATTCCAAAATATAAGGGTCTTGGTATCAGGATCCACTGTGCTGAGGCTATTGGGCTTAAATTTACCATACCAAGGAAGAATGCAATGACATATCCCACAACAATACCCACAAGTATTGCTGCAAGCTTGAATATGCCTTTTCCCCAGGTATTACAAACCAATACTACAACTAAAACGATGATGCCCACCGCCCAGTTTTTTGCTGATCCATATGTTGGAAGTGAATTTACACCTCCTGCAATGTAATTTATTCCGATGTTATAAAGTGACAAGCCTATTGTAAGTACAACAGTTCCTGCAACTAGCGGCGGGAACAGCTTTCGCATTGGCTTTATAAAAATACCGACCAAAATGGCTGCAATGGCACCAATCAGCTGTGCACCAAGGATTGTTGCTATATTGTTATAGGTTCCGGCAATTGCCAGTAATACAGGTACGTAGGAGAATGATACTCCCATAATCACCGGTAGTCTTGAACCAAGCTTCCAGACACCATATATCTGGACTAAGGTTGCTAATGCTGAAACCAGCATTCCATACTGAATGAGAAGGGTTTTCTCATTCGGAGGCATGTTAAGTAGAGATGCCACCATTATGGATGGAGTTACGTTTCCGATAATCATCGCCAAAACGTGCTGGAGTCCTAAGGGTACTGCTTTTGACCAATCCGGTTTCCCATAGAAGTCGAAAAGGGATTTGGAGCTGCTTGTTGTCACAGAGTCTTTTTTCATGATAATTCTCCCACAGCGGATACTACCGCCAATAAATTATGTCTTTATAGTCTGTCCCAACGCTTTTGGGACAATTCTCTTGTCCTGCCCATGATTTTTTCATGGTCTACAGTTAGAATCACCCTATCCTTCATAATATATTTCCCGTTTATTATTGTATCTATAACCTGATATCCTGCCATTCCAAAGAGGATATGTCCGCCTGTATTGTTTTTGTTTAATGGTGTTATTGGATCATAGTCCAAAACTATAAGGTCTGCATAGGCACCTTTTTGAAGTATACCCAGAGGCTTTTTAAAATACTTTTCCAAAATAAGTGGATTGTTCTTAAATTTAAGGGTCAGACTTTCAGAAAAGCCCACTGTTGGATCAGCCAGTGCATGGGATTGTAAAATCTTAGCCACCTTCATTGACTCAAACATGTCATTTGTATAGGCATCGGTGCCAAGTCCCACCCTTATTCCCTTTTTCAGCATTTTAACCACAGGAGAATAGCCTACAGCATTTCCCATATTGGATTCAGGATTGTGGACAACTGTAGTATCAGTGCTCTTTAGTATATCCAGCTCCTCATCGTTTGCATGTACACAATGTACTGCAATGGTTTTTGGTCCCAAAATACCAAATTTATCCAGTCTTTCAACAACTCTCATTCCGTGATTATCAACTGAATCCTGTTCATCCTCAGGACCTTCTGCAACATGGATATGGAAGCCTGAATCAAGTCCATCAATCGCTTCCCTGCATAAATCCAAGGTTTTGTCTGATAGGGTAAAGGAGGCATGGAGGCCGAATAAGCCCTTTATCATGTCAGAGGTATCATTATTGCAGTGTTTAATAAACTCAATGTTTTCCTTAATACCTGCCTTCGCTATCTCCTCACCGTCACGGTCAGAGGTTTCATAGCAAAAGCTTCCCCTGATTCCCACATCTCCTGCAGCCTCAGCCAGCTTGAAGAGTGATCCCTGAACAGAATGTGGACTTGCATGATGGTCAACCAAGGTTGTGACTCCAAGCTTGACTGATTCGCACATGGTGGCGTAGGCACTGTACTTATTGTCGTCACCCGTAAGCTCATTATCAAGGTGCCACCACATATTCTCCAAAATCTTCAAAAAGTTTGGTGTGGGCTTACTTGGGGCAAACCCCCTGGCAAATGCCGAGTATATATGGGTGTGGGTATTGATCATGCCAGGCATGATCAATCTTCCTCCCACATCATTAATTTTTTCATCCGGGTATCTCTCTTTGATCTCCAAGAAGGTACCCACATCTTTTATAGTGTTGTTTTCAATCAGGATTGCTCCGTTCTCAATGAAAGGATTCAAAGGATCATTTGTTATGACTCTTCCGTTTCCAATAATCATAAAGTACCTCCCGAACTCAGGATAAGGTAGCTGTATTCCTTAGTTATGGCTTCAGTCATTTTTCTGAAATTTTCATCCTTCAAATTCTCTGCTTCTTTTGCCTCAACTGAGCCATCCATGTATCTTGCATGAACCAATTTATCTTTGCCTATGAAAATGCCTGCATTTTCTGAATCCACAAAATCCTCTTTTGTTGCAAAGAGTGTGAACTTCTTTTTATACGGCGCTTCACTGTGAGGACAGAAGGTTTCACAATTTCCACATTCATTGCACAAATGGTCTAAATGAAGAATCTGGTTTATATTGTCAAAGCCTTCAACTCTTATTGCCACATTTGCCCTGTTTGGACAAACCTCTGTGCATACCTCACATATGGTATCGCAGTTTAAACACCTGGCTGCCTCAGCCTTACCATTTTGAGGTAACAAAAGGATGCCTTTTCTGGAGTAGATAGTATCAGCTGACAAAAGATCATTGACCAGCTTTGTTTTATTAAGTGATGAAATCTCCCCTGCTGCTTCCTTGGCGAAAGCCATGGCATACACTGCCTGAAGTCTTGAGGTTTTATCCTTCTTAATAACTACTGCATTGTCAAAGCCTTCGTTTTTACCGGTAGATGAAACAATATGATCAAAGGTGCCCAGGGATTTTAACTCCTCTTGTTTTACAGAAAGTATGAGCTTTACACCAAGCTTCTTAATCAGGTCAAGGTCCTTGTCCATGGCCTCCTGGGTAAGTCCAGAATCCTTCATTATATTGTTCAGGACACCAAAAGGCTTGTCCTTTGATTCAGCAATTGTTACGTCAAAGCCTTCCCTCGCCAGGTAATAAGCTGCCGAAAGACCCTGAACCCCTGCACCTATGACTAAAACTGTTTTTCCATTGGATACAGGTTTCACTGTTTCTTCTAAAACTTTTTCATAGCCCTTATCATTGGCAAGCTTTTTCATACCTCTTATATCCAGTGATTTATCATAGTCCACACGTGTACATTTTTTAGTACATGGATGGTAGCAGATTTCCCCCAGTATAATAGGCAGAGCATTATCCTTTAAAATGACCTCAAAGGCTTCCTTGTATTTTTCTTCGTCTATTAGATTCAAATAGGTTGGGATCTCCTGGTTGATAGGACACCCTTCCTCCTTGCATGGAGCAATAAAGCAATCAAACATCGGAAGACTTGAAGTCCCCTTTCTGCTGATTTCTGCTTCCCTGTAACCCTTATGGTTTCTCTCATCCGCCATTATTTCTTCACGTAGCATTGTAATCTTAGCTGGGTCAGGTCCTGTATATTGATCCTTCAATACTCCCTCAGTTACCTCTGCAATCTGCTTTAATCTTTCATATCCACCCGGCTTTAAAAGAGTGGTACAAACTGTCACAGGGAGAATTCCAGCTTCTATGAAGCCTTTGATGTTCAAGGCATCAGCTCCGCCTGAATAGGCCATTGGCAGCCTGTTCCCAAAGCTATTGGCCAGCTTTTCTGCAACATGTATGGATAATGGGAGAAGTACCCTGCCTGAGGAATACATTTCTTCCCCCGGAAGCTCATTGTTCTTGATCTGGACAGGGAAGGTGTTTGTAAGCTTGACTCCAAAATGTACACCTGAATCAGAAGCAAGCTTTAAAAGCTTCTCCAGCATTTTCTCAGCTTCATCGTATTTTAAGTCAGATTCGAAATGACTCTCATCAAAGGCTATATAGTTCCATCCAAGTTCATTTAATATCCGTCTTGCTTCTTCATAGCCAAGAAGCGTTGGATTACATTTTAAAAATACATTCAGCTTCTTTTCTGTCAGAAGGTACGAAACTATTTTTTCAATCTCATCAGCCGGACATCCATGCATTGTTGATAATGCGAGGGATGAGCATACCTTAGGTGAGACTGCTTCTAGATCCTCTAAGCTGAAGTGCTTGAACTTTCCTATGTTTCTTTTTATTTCTTCCTTGCACTCTTTAAACATTCTTGTCTCTGTTGCATCAGAAAGACCATTTAAAAAGCTGTCTATCTTTTGTGATTTAATACCCTCAAGGTTATAGCCGCAGCTCATGTTGAATGAAAAATCCCGGCTGCTTGACAAACCATACTCCTTCATTAGGATATGGCATAAAAACCATGCCTTGATATATTCATCCATGGCTTCTTCAACGGTTAACTCCGTGGACCACTCAACGTTATAGCCTTCATCCCCTGCGTTTATACAGGGCTTTGAGATTGCATACCTCATAGCTTCCCCATCCATAATCTGGACTGTCTTAAGCTCTATGAAGCGAGCCCCTGAAAGGTAAGAAGCTACAATATTATGTGCCATCTGGGTATGTGGACCTGCTGCAGGACCTGTCCCCGAGCCTATTTTCTCGTTGAAATTCAAGGCCATTTCTCTTTTGCTTTTATTTTTATAAAACTTGTCTTCTAAGATTCCGAATATACTGCCCTCTTTATTGGCTTCTTCAGTGATCTGCCTCAGCAAATCTCCAAATGGTATACATCTCATTAGATCAGACATCACTACCTCCTTAGGATTCTATCCAAGTACCGGTTTTTCCCTCCAATGCTTCCTTAGCCTTTTCAAGTGATGTTATAAGGGCACGCCTTCCCGGCTTTGATTCCACAAATGCCAGGGCTGCCTGTACCTTAGGGAGCATGGATCCCTTTGCAAATTCATTGTTATTGATATATTCAGTTGCCTTGGCAGGAGTCAGGGAAGAAAGCCATTCAACCTCCGGCTTGCCAAATCTGATTGCTACTTTATCCACTGCTGTCAGAACTATGAACACATCAGCATTCACCTGTTCTGCTAATTTTTCTGAGGTAAAATCCTTATCTATAACGGCTGCAATTGAACTGAACTGACCGTTTTCCTCAATCATTGGAATACCACCGCCGCCTGCTGCTATAACAACAGCTCCGGCTCCAACCAAACTTTCAATTGCCTTGATTCCTATTATTCTAAGTGGTTTTGGTGAAGCAACTACCCTTCTGTAGCCCCTTCCCGCATCCTCTTTGACAACAAATCCCTTTGCCCTTAATTCCTCGGTTTCTTCCTCTTTATAGAATCTTCCGATTGGTTTTGTAGGGTCAGAAAATGCCGGATCATCCTTGTCAACCAATACCTCAGTTACTAAAGTAATAACATCCTTGGTCATGCCCCTCATTTTCATTTCGTTGATTATGGCATTTTGAAGATGGAATCCGATATAGCCCTGGCTCATTGCCCCACATTCAGGAAGTGGCATTGAAGGTGTTTTAACCTCAGTACCTGAGGCAGCATCAAAGGCCAGATTTATCATACCTACCTGTGGCCCGTTACCATGTGACAGGATTATTTCATTGCCCTGCAGTATTAAATCAACTATTGAAGCTGCTGTTATCTTTACAGCTGCAATCTGCTCGTCCGGAGTGTTTCCCAGTGCATTTCCGCCAAGTGCCAATACAAGTCTTTTCCCCATGATTCATTGCTCCTTTTTATCAATAGCCGGACAAATATTTTTGTCCGGCATTGATGCAAATTATTGTATAAAAATTAACTACCGCAATAATTATGCTTTAGCTTTTTCCTTGTTGTCAATATAAATCGTAGGAAGTGCTGCATAAACTGCTGCACACTGCACCAGGTCATCCTTGTAGGTTTTTTCGTTAGGTGCGTGGGCTTCCTCTTCCCTTCCTGGTCCGAGGCCGATTACCGGAATGCCCTCTCTGCCCATTATTGCAACTCCATTTGTTGAGAAAGTCCGTTTATCAACTCTTGGTTTTCCATACATTTCTGTGAAGGATTCAACCATGGCTTCAACCTCTGGTGCATCCTCTGGTCTTACCCAGGTCGGGAAGAAGCAATCTGTTGGATATACCAATCCAGTCCATGATGGTCTTTCATATTTATACATTGATACAACTGCATTATGCTTTTTAACTGATGGCAGATCCTCAATTTCCTTTAAAGCAGTAAGGTAGGTTTCTCCATCTGTAAGTCTTCTGTCCAGTGATATTGAACAGGAATCAGCAACCGCACATCTTGAAGGTGAGGTGAAGAATATTTCAGAGGTTGTAATTGTTCCCTTACCCAGGAAATCATCATGCTTTAAGTGGTTGTTCAATTCCTTGACTTCAAGGAGAATGTCAGCCATCTTATAAATGGCATTATCTCCACGCTCAGGGGCAGAACCATGGCATGCTGTACCATATACATCAACTCTTATTTCCATTCTTCCCCTGTGTCCTCTGTATATTCCGTTGTTAGTCGGCTCAGTTGACACAACAAATTCAGGTCTGATCTTATCCTCGTTTATGATGTACTGCCAGCAAAGACCGTCACAGTCTTCCTCCTGTACAGTTCCAGTGACTAAAACCCTGTATTTATCGCTAAGCATGTCAAGATCCTTCATAATCTTTGCGCCGTATACAGCTGAAACTATTCCACCCAGCTGGTCAGAGCCTCCTCTGCCCCAAATATGGACATCATCCTCTTTTCCTTCGAATGGATCAAACTCCCAGTCTTCTATGTTTCCGATACCAACACAATCTATATGTGCGTCATAGGCTATAAGAGTCTCACCATTTCCCATATATCCCAAAATATTTCCCATTGGGTCAACTATGGTTTCGTTAAAGCCTAGCCTTTCCATTTCTTCTTTTATTCTGTAGACCTTGTCCTTTTCCTGGCAGGATTCACCCTTAAGCTTTATCAAGTCCCTCAGGAATTTTGTCATATCGGCTCTGTAGCCTTCTGCTGCTGCCTTGACCTTTGTATAATCTATTTTAGTTTTTTCCATTTTCAATAATCTCCTTTTACCTATTCAAAAACCCTTGGGCTTTTTTTCTCTGCAAGTGCTTTTAGTGTAGCCACAGGATCCTTGACCTTCTGAAGGAAAATCATCGCTGCAATAATATATGGCTTATATCCGGCTTCCTTATAAAGAGGAACTCTGTATCTGTCGAAAACTGAAGCTTCAACCTCTCCCTCTTCTGTTGAAACACCTGAAATATCTGCAGGCAGGCAGTGCATGTATAAAGCTTTTCCGTCCTTTGTAAGCTTCATCAAGTCCTCTGTACAGGTCCAGTCCTTATGATTTGCATTCTGGGATAAAAGCTCCTTTTCAAGCTCCTTTATTCCCTCCATATCTCCATCACCATAAAGAACGGTTCTCTTTTCCATTGCCTTGAATGGTGCCCAGCTCTTTGGATAAACTATGTCAGCATCCTTGAAGGCTTCTGCCATGGAATTTGTCTTGGTGAATTTTCCACCATATGTTTCAGCATTTTTCTTTGCAACCTCTTCAACCTCACCCATTACCTCATAGCCTTCCGGATGAGCTAAAACAACTTCCATACCGAATCTTGTCATAAGACCAATGATACCCTGAGGAACTGACAGTGGTTTTCCATAGGATGGTGAATATGCCCATGTCATTGCAATCTTTTTGCCCTTAAGATTTTCAACTCCTCCGAATTCATGGATGATATGGAGCATATCCGCCATGGATTGTGTCGGATGGTCAATATCACACTGAAGGTTGACAAGTGTAGGTCTTTGCTCTAAAACTCCATCCTCATAGCCTTCTTTAACATATTCAGATACATTCTTCATGTAGGTATGACCTTTTCCAATATACATGTCATCTCTTATACCAATGACGTCAGCCATGAAGGAAATCATATTTGAGGTTTCCCTTACGGTTTCTCCATGTGCAATCTGGGATTTTCCTTCATCCAAATCCTGTACCTCAAGTCCTAAAAGGTTACAGGCTGATGCAAAGGAGAACCTTGTTCTGGTTGAATTGTCTCTGAATAGTGAAATACCTAACCCTGAGTCAAACACCTTTGTTGAAATGTTGTTTTCTCTCAGCTCCCTTAAGGTGTCAGCCACTGTGAATACAGACTTTAATTCATCCTGTGTTTTATCCCAGGTCAAGAAAAAGTCCTCGTTATACATTTTTCCATGATCCAGCCCTTCCAATGTGTTGATTAGCCCCTTGAATTTTTCCATATTTACCTCGCTTTATATTAATTTCATTATTATTTTCAATTTATTTTTCTTCTAACAGTAAAGTGAGTCCAGTCCTTCCCATACTATTTCGCGGTATTTGGCAGGATCCGTATCCCCTTCAGTTGAGAACAGTAAAACCCTTGAATTTTCATCCAGCTTAAGCTTTTTACGTACCTCTTCATAGCCATCCCTTGCAAGGATATTGAATAGTGCTCCCATTGGTGCAGCTCCTGATTCCCCGGATATCACCTTTTCATCTCCGGTCAAAGGATTCCCCAAAACCCTCATACCATCAGCGGCAACATAATCAGGAAGTGATAAAAAGCCCTCTGAGTAATTTTTTATTATTTCAAAGGAAACCACATTCGGTTCACCACAGGCAAGTCCTGCCATAATGGTTCTCATGTCCCCCGATACATTAACAAGCTTTTTCTGAGCTGCCGACTGATAGTAGCAATTGGCCTCATCTGGCTCAACTATTACAGTTACAGGACACTTATCCCCATATTTCGCTGCAAAATATCCCTGTATTGCACCGGCCAAAGATCCCACTCCCGCCTGGATGAATATATGGGTAGGAACCTCGTCTGTAAATTCCTTTAACTGGTCATCTGCCTCCAAAGCCATTGTTCAATAGCCCTGCATGATCCAGTTTGGAATATCCGTATAGCCTTCCC
>JASDTM010000127.1:0-1960 GCA_041891535.1 Clostridiaceae bacterium | reverse complement strand
GTTCTAAAGCCATGCCATATAAACAGCCAATATTCCAATGAAGATAACTGAAAGATCAGGATTGACAGTTAAAGGAATGAGGAACAGCAGGGGAAAATATTTATTATGCCAAAAGGATGAGTACATGAGAAGCGGTAAAAATCTGACCAGTTCCGGAAATCTTATTGAAGCGGCAATGAAAATTACAATGCAGGCTATGGTAAATATCCTATTGCCGGAGTTTATCAAGATTAAAGTCAGGATTAATGTCAAAAGCAGCAATGGAATCATCATGACAATCTTGTCAAAATCATTTATACCGATCAGACATACTAAAAGAATAAGTAAACTCTCAATAATTTTTCTCATATCCATCCTCCCTTCTTAATTCTCCAATTCAATCATAGAAGTAAAAAAAATTCTTGTCCATATTTATCACTTTTCACGAGTTAAATGTTGTAAACACCACACTTAAATCGTGACAATTGTCACATTAAGAGGTGCCTCTGTTCACTGATTAAAACTGAAATACAATTCTATACTAATATCATAAAGGATTTATAGATTAAATATTTAGGAGGCAGTAATGGTTATAGATGTTAAGAATTTAGTGAAAAGATATGGGGATCTCATTGCATTGGATCATTTTGATCTAGAGGTTAAGGAAGGAGAGATTCTGGGACTATTAGGGCCTAATGGTTGTGGTAAGACTACGGCGATTAACTGTATACTGGGGCTGTTAAAGTACGATAAAGGTAATATCAAGCTTTGGGGAAAGGAAATGAGCCCCTCAGAATATGACCTTAAAGGCAAAATAGGATTGGTTCCACAGGAAGTTGCAGTTTTTGAAAATTTGACAGTGTATGAGAATATAGACTATTTCTGCAGTATGTACATAAAGGACAAGGCTGAAAGAAAAGAAAAGATTGATAAGGTTATAGATTTTGTCGGACTTAAGGATTATCTGAAATTCAGACCTGGTAAATTATCAGGTGGTTTGAAAAGAAGACTAAATATTGCCTGTGGAATAGCACACGGACCTGAACTCATAATAATGGATGAACCTACAGTTGCTGTAGATGCACAGTCAAGAAACTTCATTTTGGAAGGTATAAAAAGACTGAATGCTGAAGGAGCAACAGTGCTTTATACTACACACTACCTTGAAGAAGCAGAGGAGATCTGCACCAGGATAGTAATAATGGATAATGCGAAAAACGTTGCTTCAGGTACAAATGAGTCACTTAAGAATCTAATATCCACCACAGAAATAATAATAGTGAAAATAATAAACCTAACTGACGACGCAAAAGCAAGACTGAAGGAAATACCTCATTTAACAGAAATAAAAGAGCAAAACGGGGAATTTGAGCTACATTTCGAGAAGGGCTCCAATAACCTGACCTCCTTGTTAAAGTGGATGGAGTCAGAAAGTCTGTCATACGAAAAACTATATACAAAGCAACCTACCTTGAACGAAGTATTCCTTGCACTTACAGGAAAGGAGCTGAGGGATTAATGGATGTGTCAACTAATTTTAAATACCAGTTTTTAGATGCTTTAAGATCAGTGGGAAATGTGTTCTGGACCATACTTTACCCATTAATCATGGCTTCACTGTTTGCTGTGGCATTCTCAGGACTGATGAACCAGGAGTTTTTAAATATTACTGTGGCTGTTCCTGAGGGAAGCCCTGTAGAAATGGCAGCTGACGGCACAGGCTTATTAAAGGTAATCAAGGGAAACAAGGAAAGCTCCTTAGACTTGGTCAATAAAAATGAAGCCATTGGGTATATAGATGAACAAATGAATGTAACAGTCAAGGATTTAGGAATAAAACAATCCATATTAAAAGAGATAGCTGATGAATTCAAGCAAATAAGCGAACTTGGAGTCCCAGTCCAAAACCTTGATTTTGAAAATAAGTATGTTGCAGCTGAGGAAACAAAAACCAATGATATTTCAATATCATTCTATGCAT
>JASDTM010000126.1:9804-12188 GCA_041891535.1 Clostridiaceae bacterium | reverse complement strand
GGTCCTTATAGTCCACAGGTATGAACAATCCTCTTCCTCTGGATATTGCTTTGCCATGTAGGAATTTAGTACCTGGACTTTCCTTGTCAGGGCATGGCCACTGGATACCATTTTCTTCAATCCTTGAATAATCAATACCTGCATAGGATGGAGTGACTGAAGCAATCTCATCGAAAATTTCAGATGGGTTTTTATAATCCTTCTTATATCCTAGAAGCTTCATCAGCTCTACGAAAATCATCCAGTCAGGTTTTGAATCTCCAATTGGTTTTATTGCCCTGCGTACTCTTTGAACTCTTCTTTCTGTGTTGGTGAATGTTCCATCCTTTTCTGCAAAGGATGATGCTGGCAATACAACATCAGCATATTCGGAGGTTTCATTAAGGAAAATGTCCTGAACCACCAAGAATTCACATTCTTTAAGTGCATGTTTTACGTGGTTTGTATCAGGGTCTGAAACAGCAGGGTTTTCTCCAAATACATAGAGCATTCTTACAGTTTTATTCTCCAATGCATTTATAACTTCCGGAAGTGTCAAACCTACCTTAGATGATAATTCTGATCCCCAAGCCTTATTAAACTTGGCTATTACTTCCGGTTTGATTACCTTTTGATAACCAGGAAGGTCCGCCGGCAGGCATCCCATATCACAGGCACCTTGAACATTATTCTGGCCTCTTAAAGGATTTATTCCTGCATTCTCTCTTCCGATATTACCTGTCAATAATGCCAGGTTACTAAGAGACATTACACCGTGGGTTCCTGTGCTGTGCTGGGTGATACCCATGGCATAGTAAATACCTGAGCCAGCTGCTTTTGCATACATCCTTGCTGCTTTGACAATATCCTCAGCTGGAAGTCCTGTAATTTCAGATACAACTTCTGGTGTATAGTACTCAAGATGTTCTTTCAATTCTTCAAAATCTTCAGTACGTTCATCAATATACTTTTTATCAAGCAGATCTTCCTTGATTATCACATGACACATACCATTGACCAGTGCAATGTTAGTGCCGGGTTTTAACTGAAGGTGAAGATCAGCATATTCTGCCATTTCAATTCTTCTTGGATCTGCAACTATCAGCTTTGAACCATTTTTAACTGCCCTCTTCATAAGAGTTGCAATTACTGGATGGTTTTCTGATGTGTTTGAACCAATAATGAATATCAAATCATTGTTTTTTGTTTCAGCAATACTGTTGGTCATTGCTCCTGAACCCAACGTGGCTGCAAGACCTGCAACCGTTGAGCTGTGTCAGAGACGGGCACAATGGTCTACATTGTTTGTGCCTATGACTCCCCTTAGCATTTTCTGGAACAGGTAATTATCCTCATTTGTACATCTGGCTGATGAGAATCCAGCGATCGAATCAGGACCGCTTTCAGATTTTATAGTCTTGATTTTATCAGCTATCAGATTTAAGGCCTCATCCCAGGATGCAGGTGTCAATACTCCATCTTTTCTTATTAAAGGAGTTTTCAGTCTGTCAGGATGATTAATAAAGTTATAGGAGAATCTTCCCTTAACACATAGAAGTCCGTCATTTGATGGAGAACCTTGGTGAGGCTCCACTCCGACAACCTGGTTGTTTTTGGTTAAAAGCTCCAATTGACAGCCAACACCACAATAGCCACAGGTTGTTACAGTCCTTTGGACTTCCCACATTCTGTAGTTTTGTTTCTTAGGTGTTAAAGCACCTGTTGGACATACTGAAACACAGTTTCCACAGGAAACACATTTTGAGTTCTCAAGCTTTATATCGTTTGGTGTGGATACCTTGGTATCAAAGCCTCTGTTTTCCAAACCGATGGCATTTGTACACTGAAGTTCACCGCACATTTTTACGCATTTTTCACAAAGGATACACTTTTCAGGATCATAGTCATAAAACTTATTTGTCCTGTCCATTTCATATCTCTTTCTGCCAAGAACCCTATAGGAACCATCTTTAATTCCATACTCATAGCAATAATCCTGAAGTTTGCACTTACCGGATTTCTTGCAATTCAAGCAGTCATTGGGATGGTTTGAAAACAGAAGATCCAATATCTCTGTTCTGGCTTTTATGACTTTGTCACTGTGTGTCTTTATCTTCATGCCCTCGTTTGCTTTCAATGTACATGAGGTTTGAAGGTTTCTGGCACCTTCCACCTCAACTACACATAAACGGCAGGCTCCATGGGCAGGAAGTCTCTCATCATGGCACAGAGTTGGTATTGTAATACCAGCCTCACTACAGGCTTTTAAAACTGAAATGCCATCACTGACTGTGACTTCTTTTTCATTGATCCATAATTTCAATTTTAAGCCTCCTGATTATCTTCTTTTCCTATTTTCATAAGGATGTTATCCAGTTCCAAGGCTTCTGCCCATGACACTTGTT
>JASDTM010000126.1:8661-9794 GCA_041891535.1 Clostridiaceae bacterium | reverse complement strand
TTTCTTAAATTAGTATTGTTTTCAGCCTCTGTCATAAGTCTGCCCTTAAGACATAATGGTCTTCCATTGAGAGGGTTCCTGGCACGTATGACTTTCTTGTCATCTTTTTTAAGGACTTCAAAGTTACAGCCGTAGTCACAGGATTTACACTTAATGATTGATCTTGAAACATCCCAGCTTCTCATTTTCTCATCAAAAACTCTTCTGTCAATCAAGGCTCCTACAGGACAGACAGTAACACATCTGTTACAGGATACGCAGGATGATTCTTCAAGGGTCTGATCCATGTCTGCGGATATTTTTGTATAAAATCCTCTGTTAGCAAAGGTCAATACTGCCCTTGTAGCAACTTCGCCACAGGTACGAACACATTTACCACACAGTATGCATTTACTTTCATCCCTTAATATATATGGGCTTGAGGTATCACTGAAACTTGCGACATCCTTACCTCTTCTTTCTCCGTCATGGACTCTGAAGGCCACATCATATCTGTATGCATATCTTTGAAGATAACACTCACCTGATTTCTGGCAGGTTAAACAATCATTTGGATGGTTATCCAAAAGGAGTCTTAAAAGCTGTTTTCTGATTCCAACAACTTTTTCGCTTTCAGTATGAACAACCATTCCTTCACGGACTGGTGTTGAACATGCAGTAAGTGGTTTTCTTTCTCCCTCAATATCAACGACGCATAATCTGCAGGATGAAACTATTTCCAAGTTTTTGTCATAGCAGAGAGCAGGTATTTCAACCCCAACTTCCTTTGCTGCTTCTATTACCCTTGTTCCTTCTGGAACAGAAACTTTCATACTGTCTATAATTAGATTTATCATGCTTCCTCCTAATGCCTTATAACAGCGTTAACAGGGCAAACTTCCATACAAGTACCACATTTTATACATTCTTCTTGTCTGATAAAATGCTTTTCCTTAACCTTTCCGTCAATACAGCTTACAGGGCAGTTTCTTGCACACTTGGTACAACCAATACACTTATCAGTTATAAAGTATGACAATAAAGCCTTACAAACTCCTGAAGGACACTTCTTATCAATGACATGAGCCTCATATTCATCCATGAAGTATTTAAAATTTTACCTTATGATAAAAAATTATTAAAAATTGACCCTA
>JASDTM010000126.1:0-8651 GCA_041891535.1 Clostridiaceae bacterium | reverse complement strand
GGGTTCGGAGCTGTTTGTCCAAGGCCGCAAAGTGAAGCTATCTTAACTGTATTTGCAAGTTCTTCCAATACTTTAAGGTCTTCTCTCGTTGCTTTTCCCTCTGTGATAAGTTCCAGGATTTCAAGCATTCTCTTAGTACCCTCTCTGCATGGAGTACATTTTCCGCAGGATTCCTCTGCAATGAAGTCCATATAGAATCTTGCAACGTCAACCATACAGTTGTCGCTGTCCATGACTATCATTCCACCTGAACCCATCATTGAACCTATGGATACCAGGTTATCAAAATCTATTGGAGTATCAAGGTTAGCCTCAGTAATACATCCGCCTGAAGGTCCACCTGTCTGTACTGCCTTGAACTTCTTGCCATTTGGTATTCCACCACCGATATCATAAACAACTTCTCTTAAAGTGGTACCCATTGGTACCTCAACTAATCCAACGTTATTAATCTTACCGCCAAGTGCGAAAACCTTAGTTCCAGCTGATTTTTCAGTTCCCATTCCTTTGAACCATGCAGCACCGTTTGATATGATTGCAGCTACATTGGCAAAGGTTTCAACGTTGTTGATCAAGGTAGGTTTCTGCCATAATCCCTTATTTGCCGGGAACGGCGGCTTATTTCTCGGCATTCCTCTTTCACCTTCAATTGAAGCGATTAAGGCAGTTTCCTCTCCGCAGACGAATGCTCCGGCACCAAGTCTTATTTCAAGGTCAAAGGAGAAATCTGTTCCGAATATATTGTTGCCGAGGACACCTAGTTCCTTGGCTTGTTTTAAAGCAATTTCAAGCCTTTGTACAGCTATTGGATACTCAGCTCTTATATAGATATATCCATGATCTGCACCAATTGCATAACCTGCTATGGCCATGGCTTCCATTACACTGTGAGGGTCACCTTCAAGTATGGATCTGTCCATGAATGCACCCGGGTCTCCTTCGTCAGCATTACATACTACGAATTTCTCAGGTCCGATTTCCCTTGCTGTGAATTCCCATTTCAAGCCTGATGGGAATCCTCCGCCCCCTCTGCCCCTTAATCCGGAGTCTTTTATTTCCTGGATAACATCCTTTGGAGACATTTCATGAAGTGCTTTATAAAGAGCTTCATAGCCACCAAGTGCAATATATTCCTCTATTTTTTCAGGATCTATGATTCCAGAGTGACGAAGTGCAATTCTTTTTTGTTTGGCGTAGAAGGAAACCTCTGAAAGAGGTGAAACTGAAGCTTCATTTGCCTTTTTAATATGAAGGTCATATACAGGTTTTCCACCCACAATATCTTCTTTGAAAATTCTGTCTAAATCTTCAGGTTTTACAAATGGATAGAAAGTTTCTTCCGGGAATACAACCATGATAGGTCCTGCCTGGCATAGTCCAAAGCAACCTGTTCTTGATACATTTACCTTATCCTGAAGTCCGTTTTCCTCAACTAACTCTTCCAGTCTGTGTTGTAACTTATCAGAATGTGAAGAAGTACAACCGGTACCTCTACAAACCATTATCTGTTTTTCATATACATGTTCCTGTCCTTTAAAAGCTTCTCCCCTGAGTGCGATTAAAGGCATGGTATCTTTTTTAATTTTGGTAAGCTGATCAAATGTTATCATTTTGCCACCTCGATTTTCTTTTCCTTCAGTGCATCTACTGCCTGGTTATATACACCATCCTCAGCCTTTAAATGGTCCAATATTTTGACCAATTCTTCCTTGCTGAGACGTCCGTGTACTTCTTCATTTATTGTAATTACCGGAGCAAGACCGCATGCTCCGACACATCTTGTGGAATTTAAAGAAAACTTTCCATCCTCAGATGTAGTATTATTTTTCATACCTAATCTTTGTTCAATCTGTTCCAATAACTGTCCTGATCCCTTTACGTAACAAGCAGTTCCCAGGCACACACCAATCTGGCATTTACCCTTAGGCTCAAGAGTAAATCTTGAATAAAAGGTTATAACTCCATAAATTTCAGCCATTGGAATACGCAGTTCTTTGGAAATCATTTCCTGAATCTCTGCAGGAATATACCCAAAAATATGCTGTGCATCATGAAGGGCTTGCATCAATATTCCTTTTCCGCCCTTTAATTTGTTCAAGTGTTCTTTGAAAACAGCAATTTTATCAGCGTTTTCTGTCACATTAAAATTACTTGCCATTTACTATCCCCCCGATAAATCTTTAGCAGTTCCATTGCGCTTAAACATACATTAATTTATACATTTAATAACTGTTGGAACAGACCTAAATAAATGAACTCATAATATATTATACACAATTAATTCACACTTATAACAGCTTTGACACAATAATATAAGGTTGATAAGTAAAAGGATGTATTTCAATATTTATGTTAATTATAATTTCCTTCAACATTTTGTATGTTATAACGGTAACAATGTCAGAATGTATAATGTCCCTATCCACATAAATTCATTAAATAAACATATGTAAGGAAAAGGGACATTTCTAAAAAAAAGTATTCTCTTTCAATGCTAAATTTCAATTCAATCAACTCAAACAGGTTAAATATCATGCTAATTCATTTCAACCTGATTTGATTCAAACTGCTTCAATTCATATTTAATCATCCAAGGGATAATCAATTATTGCCTTCGCTGAATATTTTTATTCAATTACTACTGCTGTACCTGAGATTGTAACCATCAGCATACCATTATCAGATCCCAGAACTTCATAATCCAGATCTGCTCCGACTATGGCATTTGCACCCAGCTGTTGAGCTCTTGATATCATTTCATCTAAAGCAGTTTCACGGGCGATTATGAGTTCCTCTTCATAAGACCTTGATCTTCCTCCAAAAATATTGGATAGGCCTGCAGCAAAGTCTTTTACAAAATTAACGCCTGAAATAACTTCACCTATGACCAGGCCTTTGTATTCCACTATTCTTTTTCCTTCTACGTTGGGAGTAGTTGTAACTAACATGTTCCACCTCTTTTTGAATTCAAATTTTTAGATTTCTATCAAATCTAATTTGTTATTTGCATTATAAAGGTAATTTGTTAAATGCAAATTAATAGGAGCACCGAAAATCTCAGTGCTCCCATGGTTTTTTCATTTACTGTCTTAATGCTATTCATCCAATCCTAAAATCAGCTTTGATAATTCTTCGGCTGCTTTTTCTTCATCTTCCCCAACTGTGGTCAGAGTTATCTTTGAACCCATGACGACACCTAAGGATAATACACCAATCAAACTTTTAGCATTGGCTTTTCTTTCTTTGTACTCAATACTAACATCTGACTTATAGGACGATGCCCTTTTAACCAGTAAAGTCGCTGGCCTTGCATGTAACCCTGTTGGATTATTTACCACTATCTCCCTTGAAACCACTGTATCACCTCTTTTACCGGTTATATATTAATTTCATTATATAACACATATTTTTTCAATTGCAATAATTTAAATAGACTTACTTCATATAGATTTCCATAAATTTTTGAAATGTATCATTTGCCGTGTAATCAATATCAACATGATTGACTCCCCTGGAGTTTGAAATCATGATCGGAGTTGTTGTATCAGCCCTGTTTGACACATATTCCAGGTCCATGAAGATTATTTTATCCCCGACAGTTACTTTATCCCCTACTCTGACATAGGAAGAAAATCCTCTTCCCTCTGTTTTCTCAGAATTCAATCCGCAGTGGATAAGAATTGTGAGATCAGGGTTTACAGCAATACCTACCGTATTGTGATAATCCCCAACCAATACTACTTCCCCTGAAACCGGAGCATAGAATATATCCTCCTCTGGTATCAAACCTACACCTAAACCATCCAATACATCCTCAGGAAGGTAATTATTAACTTCCTTTAAAGGCATTATTTTACCCTTGGCCGGCATATATAAATCGATTTTTGTTTTTTTCATCCCATACACCTTAACCTAATTCCATAATCAGTTCTTTGAAACGTTTTAGTCCTTCTTCTATATTTTTTCTTGAAGTGGCATATGAAAGTCTTACAAATTCAGGATCACCAAATGCTTCACCTGGTACAACTGCTACTAATTTGTCCTCTAAAAGGACATCTGCAAAGTCCATGGAGTTTTCGATTTTTCTGCCATTATATTCCTTACCGAAGCAAGAGGATACATTGATCATAAGATAAAAGGCACCCTCAGGTTTAATATATGAGACTCCGGGGATATCATCAGTAAGTTTCATGATTAGATCTTTTCTTTTACCGAATTCTTCCTTCATTTCCAATACCTTTGTCTGATCCCCTGATACTGCTTCTAAAGCTGCATATTGGGAAATTGATGAAGGGTTTGAAGTCGTATGAGATTGAAGATTACTCATCATTTTTACAATCTTATCATTTGCTGCAGCGCAGTATCCAATTCTCCAGCCTGTCATGGCATAAGCCTTGGAAACGCCGTTGACTGTGATTGTCCTTTCAAAAGCATCCTCTGACAAGGAAGCGATTGAAACATGCTGTGCTCCGTCATAAATCAGTTTTTCATACATTTCATCACTAATTATGATAAGATCATGCCTTTTTGCAAATTCTGCAATTCCTTCCAATTCCTGTCTGTTATAGACTGAACCAGTTGGATTTGAAGGACTGTTAATTATTATGGCCTTCGTCTTAGGGGAAACATATTTCTCCAGAATTTCCGGTGTTATTTTGTAGAAGGAATCTGCTTTTGTTTCTACAAGTACAGGTATTCCATCACTTAATTTAACAAGCTCTGGATAGCTGACCCAATATGGTGATGGTATCAATACCTCATCCCCGGGATTTAAAATTGCACTTAATGCATTGTTCAAGCTCTGCTTTCCACCTGTTGAAATAATGATCTGGGAAGGTTTATAGTTTAATTCATTGTCATTTTTAAACTTTTCAGCCAAAGCTTTTTTTAGTGGAAGGATTCCTGAAGCCGGAGTATATTTTGTTTTGCCCTCCTCCATTGCCAGAATTGCTTTGCTTATGATATTTTCCGGAGTGTTGAAATCTGGTTCACCTGCTCCGAATCATATTATATCCTTGCCCTCTTCCTTAAGCTTTCCAGCTTTTGCAGTTATTGCAAGGGTAACCGATTCTTCAATTTTGCCAATTTTTTCAGATAAATTCATGTGACCTCTCCAAGTAAGTTTTTTATTAGACATATTTAATATAACACATTCAAACGGCTCATTTATATGAAAATGAAATCATTTACTATAAATTGAGAAATATATTTAATTTTTCAGCATTTGATAATAATGAGGACTAGATTTTGAGTATCCTTTCTGCAAGTGCAATCCAAGTCATGGAAGAAAGATCATTATTGACCGGAATACCAACTTTACCGATCTGTTCTTTTAAAGCAAGAGCAATTGAATTGATAAAATCATACCTTCCCTTTTCAGTAGGTGTATCAATACCCTCCATTTCAGGCAGTTCAATAAATGAAACTGAATCTTTAAATAAAGCAAGCCAATCTTCAAAGCCGGGAAGTTTTGTCACTACCACCCTCAATCCAGATGATAAGGATTCAGGTACAGTCAAAGGCATACCCTCGTAGTAAGAAGGAAGAATGAAAATATGGCTGTCCATATATATACCTGCAATTTCCTCTTGTTTTAAAATTCCTGTTTTAACAATAGGCATATTTAAACTCTTTATTTTCTCATCAATAATTACCATTTCTTCATCAGAGGATGAGGAACCAATTAAAGTAAGGTTTAAATCAAAATCGTTTTCCAAAAGCTTCATTGAATCCAAAAGTTCCATAACACCCTTGGATTGAGTAAGTTTACCAGTATAAACTATTTTTACAGGTGCATCTTCAATTTTGACTCGGTCATTGCTGTTGAAGATTTTGTCATTGAATCCGGAACCACAAACCAATATTTTATCCTTGCTTACCCCAAACAATTCAATGATTTCAGATTCCTGTTCCATATGGGTGCTAATCACTCTATCGAGTTTATTAATCCCCCTAAAAATAAACTGCCTCATCTTTTCATTGCTCTTATACTGTCTTAAATCAGAGCCGTGGCAGATACCTATTAAAAATGGTCTGTCCCCTTTAATCTCATCCAATATTTCAGCTGTTAAAGCAGTAGTCATATATAAATGCTCACATAAAATTAAATCAGGTTTGAAAATCTCCAATGCCTTTTCAATTTTCTTTCTGAAAACTTCAAGGAACTGTCCTGTCATTTCTTCAGTCAAATCCTTGTACAAAGTGTTTTTATAAGGCATGACATCACTCATCCCCAGGGTATAAAAAGGCACATCCTTTCTGTAAATCACAGGATCTGTCATTTTCAATGTATTTGATTGAAAAGTGTTCTCTTCTTCTGCATCTATGCCACAGATAAGATATTGGTCATGACCTAATTCATCCAAAGCATCTATTAAGCCTGTAAGATAAACTCCGGAACCTGTGGAGAAGGGTTTTTGAGCGATGATATGTAGAATTTTCATTTTATACCCCATTAATCATTTATATTTACTTTCTGTTTTAACAAAGCAACCGGTAAAAAAATTCATCTTTAATGTATTACTGCCTATTTATAGCTTATAACAATAAAAACAGGGCGTCAGCCCTGTTTAAAAAACTATTTAGCATAATCGATCGATCTTGTTTCCCTGATAACATTGATTTTAATCTGTCCTGGGTATTCCAGTTCCTCTTCGACTCTCTTGACAATATTCCTTGCCAATATCGAAGCTCCCATGTCATCAATGACGTCAGGCTTAACAACGATTCTGATCTCTCTTCCAGCCTGGATCGCGAAGGATTTTTCAACACCTTCATATGAATTTGCAATTTCTTCCAGTTTTTCAAGTCGTCTGATATAGGTTTCAAGTGTTTCACGTCTGGCACCAGGTCTTGCAGCCGATATAGCATCTGCAGCTTGTACTAAAACTGCTTCTAAATTGGCCATTTCAAGATCACCGTGATGTGCACCAATGGCATTTACTACTGCCGGAGGTTCGTGATATTTCTTTGCAAGTTCTGCACCTATTAAAGCATGTGATCCTTCGACTTCATGATCAACAGCTTTTCCGATATCGTGGAGCAGTCCTGCTCTTTTGGCTACAGTAGGATCAAGTCCCAGCTCAGATGCCATAAGCCCACAAAGGTTTGATACTTCAATTGAGTGCTTTAATACATTCTGACCGTAGCTTGTTCTGAATTTAAGCCTGCCCACAAGTTTTTGAAGTTCAGGGTGTAAATTATGTATCCCTGTTTCAAATGTAGCCTGCTCGCCTTCTTCCTTAATACCATTCTCCACGTCTTTCTTTGATTTCTCCACCATTTCTTCAATTCTTGCAGGGTGGATTCTGCCATCAACTATCAGCTTTTCAAGAGCGTTTTTAGCAACTTCTCTTCTGATTGGGTCAAAGCTGGATAGTATGACTGCTTCTGGTGTGTCATCGATAATCAGGTCAACTCCGGTCAAGGTTTCAAGAGTTCTTATGTTTCTTCCCTCTCTACCTATAATCCTTCCCTTCATTTCATCATTTGGTAATGAAACGACATGGACTGTTGTTTCTGATACATGATCAGAAGCACATCTCTGTATAGCAGTTGTAATAATCTCTCTTGCTTTTTTATCTGCTTCTTCCTTGGCTTTATTTTCTATTTCTTTAACCATGATTGCAGCTTCATGTTTTACTTCAGAACTTATTTCATCTAAAAGAACTCTTTTGGCTTCATCGGTTGTATAACCTGAAACTCTTTCCAGTTCCGTTCTTCTTTGTGATGTCAGCTCATCAGCAAGCTTTTCTTTTTCAACGAGATCATTGATTTTACGTGTCAGAGATTCTTCTTTCTTCTCGATTTGGTCTGTCTTTCTGTCTAATGTTTCTTCTTTTTGAATTGTTCTTTTTTCGAGTCTGGCTATTTCTGCTCTTCTGTCTTTGATTTCTCTGTCAAGCTCGACTCTAAGCCTGTGATTTTCATCCTTTGCCTCAAGCAAGGCTTCTTTCTTGAGACTTTCTACTTTTTCCTTTGCAGAGTTAAGATCAGATTCTATCTTTAGTTCTGTTTCCTTAACTTTTGCTTCCGTTTGTCCTAATTTATTTTTAGATACAATGAAAGAGGCTATAATTCCGATAGCAGCAATAACTACAGCTACTATTGAGCCCACTTCTATTCCGTTCATTGTGTAATCCTCCCGATTTATTGTGATTATGAACCGGTTGAAAAATCTATGATAAATCCCGACTAAATTGCTAATTAGTTCATTCTTTATTTTATTATACGGGTTAGAATAAGTCAATTGATTATGCACATAGTTCATCAGTTGTTAAATAAATAAAACTTATGCTGAAAATTGACCATTAATCAACGTACAGACATAAGTTTTACTATTCTGATTATTCTGTTACAGCCTTTGAAGCCCTGCCCTTTGATTTGGGTGTCTTATCTTCTTCTTCAACTGAAACATCAGCTTTTTTAGTATCTAATTCTTTAAGAAGTGGTAAGCCATTTTTCTCTCTTACCTTATTTTCTAAAAGATGAGTCAATTCAGGATGTTCTCTTAAATAATCCTTGGCATTTTCTCTTCCCTGACCAAGTCTTGTATCTCCATAATTGAACCATGCTCCGGATTTCTGAATTATTTCATCTCTTACGGCAACGTCCAAGATATTTCCTTCCTTTGAAATTCCACCGTTGTACAT
>JASDTM010000125.1:1166-12222 GCA_041891535.1 Clostridiaceae bacterium | reverse complement strand
ATTTCAGCCTGGTCTTTACATTCTACGGTCAATGAAATTGCTTCATTGAAGAAAAAGTAGGGACCTCCATCCAGTGCAATGAATTTTAAATCATTCAGGTAGAACACAGCAGTAATTATTTTTCCTGCCATTCCTTGAAAATGCTCATCCAATCCTTCATCAGGATATTTTTTCACAGATTCAATTCTGGAATTTGGGAATACGCTAACATAATAATTGATCGCATCTTCGCAATCATTATTTCCAAACCATAATGAGGGTATTATTTTATTCATTTTATCTCCTTGTTAAACCGCTAAATTGTTACTCGAGAGGTTAGTCACTCTCAGATTTACACCTGAAGAATACCATAAAATTTAATGGCTGATGTTAATCAGCCCTTAAATATCAATGAATTCACTATTAATTATTTGTGGTTCCAATCATCTTTATAATCATCAATTTCTGCCAGAGGATTGGATTTTACAGATTCTCTTAATCCTTCTTCGTCCACATGTGTATATATCTGAGTGGTAGACAGGTTCTCATGTCCAAGTATCAGCTGCAAAGATCTTATATCGACATTACCATGCTTATACATTAATGTGGCTGCAGTGTGCCTCAGTTTATGAGGAGTGTATTTAGTATTTTCAAGTCCCGAATTTTGAATATGCTTTTTGACAAGCCTTTCAACTGTTCTTTTGCTTATGGGTTTTTTATGGTTTGATAGGAATAAATACTGCTTGTATTCAGGTAATACTCCATCCAAGTTGATATTGTTTAAGTTATCCTCAATTGCATTGATGCATGCCTTGTTTAAATAAACTGTACGTTCCTTGTTGCCTTTGCCTATGATTCTTATGGTATCTTCTTTGATCATGTCTCTGGTAATTGAAATGAGTTCAGAAATACGCATACCACAGTTTAAGAAAAGGGTCAGGATACAGTAGTCCCTATAGTAGTTGACATCTGTTTTATCCATGGATTTTAAAAGATTTACTGATTCATCCAAGGTCAAATAAACCGGATTTCTTTTTTGAATTCTTGGGCTTTCAAGGTCATTTGTCGGATCATAATCAATAATCCTTGCCTTGTTTTGTAAGTACCTGAAAAATGTACGAAGACTTGCAACCTTTCTTGCCCTGGCATAGGTGGAATTACCCCGTTCTTTTTCTGCAAAGCTAAGGTATGCATACAAGTTTGAGAGGGTAATTTTCTTATAGAATTCATCATTTATATCACTTATATCTATTTCATCAAAGTCAGTATCAGTAGGGACCATTCCCTTGTATACCTTAATAAATTTAAGAAATACCGTCAGATCATAGCAATAGGCATCTATAGTATTAATACTTTTTCCTTTTATTGTTTGGAGATATACTATAAAATCATCCATCCGAGGAGGATATTTTTTTTCTTGTTTTTCAGTAACAATGTTATATTTTGCCATATGTGACACCTCAGATTGATTTTATCAGATTTGCCGGATTAGTATTCTTTTGATTTCAATGGTTATTAAATATTACAAAAATTAATTTATTGATAGAATGTGTGAATATTAGGGGTAAATGAGTAAACACCAACCTCCATCAAGTATAATGAATATTAATAACATTGATTTAGGAGGTAGGGATGTGCAGCATCCTGAATACTATGGGTATAGGAAGACAAACTAAATTATTAATCGACAAAACAAGAATAGATTATTATTCAGGAGAACCTGAAAGGAAGATTCCTATCAGTATCTTCTATCCGACAGTTGATAATGGTAAATCAAAATACAAGGATATATATTATCCAAAAACTGAAATGTTGAATGAAATTTATGCTGAGGGAAGGAATAGTAGAGTTAAAATCCTGGATGATATTGAAGTTGAATTTATCAATAATGCAACTATGGATAAGAGTAAACAAAACCTTCCTGTAGTTATATTCTCCCATGGATTGACTGCAGACAGGGATTTTTACATGTTCCTTGTTATTCCAATGGTAAAAGCAGGGTTTATTGTAATTGACACAGGTCATATATATGATACTGACTTTACATTACTGCCGGATGGTTCAGTTGTAAAAATGAAAGAAGGGCTTTTAGCCATGAGCAAACCTGAGGAAAGGTATGCTCAAATCAAATGTCGTGCTGATGATGTAAAATTTGTAGCTGATAGTTTAGCTGAAATTAATGAAGGTTCCGATTTTAAAGGAATGCTCAACTTGGATAGGGTAAGTGTTGCAGGACATTCTTTAGGTGGTATGACTGCAGTGTTTGCCATGGAACATCCATTAATCAAAGCAGGAATTATATTGGATGCAGCCCTTGCTTATTTTGACAGTGACAACATCGATTCTGAAGCAGTGAAGAATAAACCAATATTAAACTTCAGAAGAGATAAGGTTGATTATGGTGACAGGCTTAAGGATAAAATTGAAAGGTCAGTCAATAAATCAGCTGAGAACTATAAAAAGGCTGTTGTTAAAGAGCATGAAATGGCACTAATAGAAGAGGTCAACACTATAAAACTGTAGGAATTGTTTAATTCAAGACCACAGGACTATATATACATGGATAATACAGTCCATTTAACCTTTACAGACTGGTTTACCTTGTTACCGGATCTTGAAGAAAGTGGAATTACTGAAGTTTCTTTGGCACATCCTAAAATTACAGAATTGGCAATAAACTTTCTAAAAGAAAATCTGTTAGGGATAAATAACAGTTATTCGGATATCATACTAGGTAAAAAATATACTGATATACATATACAAAAGAATATATTGTAGCATGTGTGTGGTTACTAATTAGGTCCCCATTTGCTATAATTAACAAAAGTACTTTAATCGGAGGTAATGACAAAATGCCAAGAGAAATTGAAATGGATCATATAACCGTGATAGTACCAAGTGGTAAGGGTTCAGATGTATTGAAACTTGCAAAACGCAAGGGTATCGCTGGTGGAACTGTAAATGTAGGAATAGGAACAGCAAGTAGCGAACTTTTAAAGAATTTAGTAAATAAGAATCTTGAAAGAGATATAGTGTCTTTATTGGCACCGACAGACATGGCGGAGATATTTCTTAATCTTGCCAAGGAAGAATTGGAACTTGGAAAGATAGGAAGTGGTATAGGTTATGCTACAAACGTAAATAAAGTATATGGTGACTCACTTAAAGACATTAATGATGAGGATAGGGAAGAATCAGATATACAGGTTATTACAGGCATAATCAAAGTAGGTAAATCCAAGGATGTCATGGATGCAGCACGTAAAGCAGGTGCGAGGGGTGGAACGATAATCACTAACTCAGATGATGATCCCCAGCTTGCAACTTTGTTCTCAAAGGATGAAGGTGTAGATGAAGTAATCCTGATAATAGCAAGAAAAGGCTCTGTACGTAATATTATGGAAGCAATTAAAAACAATGCAGGATTGGAAAATGACAAGGGCATAATTTATTGCCAGGATGCTCATTTTGTACATGGATTAAAGTAAAATACAACACATTTTTGAAGGTCAAGGTTATCCAGGATGATTTCTGAATAACTTTGGCCTTCAAAATATTCTATTTTAGCCCTTAAATTTTTCGATATATTACAATATTTCGATATTCCTTAAATATTAACAATTTAAATCCGTTTTCAGCTTGTTACTTGGACAATGTATATAATAAGGGGCTATAATTAGCATATACCCGTCAATTGCATGCCATTTTAAATGGGGAATAAATTAAAATGGTAAAAAATTTTTAAATGTAAAAGGAGAAAAAAATGAAAAAAGTATCATTACTCATCGCGAGCCTTTTCGTGTTAAGTGCTTGATCAAGTCCAGCTCCGGCTACTACAACTCCAGCTACTACAGCTGCCGCAACAACAGCTGCAGCTACAACCGCACCAGCCACTACCGCTGCAGCGCCTGCTGAAATTATTCTGGCTACGACAACTTCAACCCAGGACTCCGGTCTGTTGGATTTCCTTCTTCCTGAATTCAAGAAGGATACAGGTATTGATGTTAAAGTTGTTGCAAAGGGCACTGGAGCCGCAATAGAAATCGCAAAGAATGGCGATGCTGATGTTCTACTTGTTCATGCAAAGGCACAGGAAGAACAATTTGTAAAAGATGGTTTCGGGTTGGAGAGATTTGATGTATGTTACAACGACTTTATCATCCTTGGACCTAAATCAGATCCTGGAAAGATAAAGGAAGCAGCTCCACAGGACCCAGTTGCAGCTTTTAAAGCAATTGCTGAAGCTAAAGAGAAGTTTATCTCAAGGGGAGATGAATCAGGAACTCACACTAAGGAAAAAGGCATCTGGAAACTTGCTGAAATCGAACCTTCAGGAGATTGGTACGTATCTGCAGGAAAAGGAATGGGAGATGTCCTTACAATGACCAGTGAGGTCATGGGCTATACATTAAGTGACAGGGCAACCTACCTTTCAATGAAGGATAAACTTGACCTTGAGATAGTAACTGAAGGCGACAAGAATCTTTTCAATCAGTATGGAGTAATAAGACTTAACCCAGAAAAGGACAAGGACCTTAAAGTTGCTGAAGGTAACAAATTCATCGAATGGATTTTAGGTGAAAAAGGACAGAAGATGATAGGAGAATATGGCACTGAAAAGTATGGTGCACCATTATTCTTCCCTAATGCAAAGAAATAGTTAAATTTAAAATATTCTAAGCAAATAAAGTGAAAATTGGAGAATAAAATGGGAGAGTTTCTTAACACTTATAATGATATATTGAGCGTTATCGGACTCTCTCTTTTTGTTTCCCTAACTGCAACTCTGATAGCATCCTTTCTAGGAATTTTGTCAGGTATTCCCTATGGTCTTAATGATTTTAAAGGGAAGGGAATAATTGACAGGATTTCTGATACTCTGTTATCCATGCCTCCGGTATTAATGGGGCTTTTAGTATACATGCTGTTATCAAGAAAAGGACCTTTGGGCTCTTTGAGGATTCTTTTTACTCCAACTGCCATGATAATTTCCCAGGTATTACTTGTAACTCCAATTGTGTTTACTATAGTTAAAAATGCAGTCAGCACAAGGGGACGGCAGGTAAGACAGGCAGCATTTTTATTGGGAGCAAATAAAAGTGAAAGCTATAAAATGATAATCAAAGAATGTGCCATTGATTTTTCATCTGCAGTAACCACGGGATTTGGCAGGGCAATCAGCGAAGTCGGGGCAGTTATGATGGTTGGTGGCAATATCAAGGGCCATACCAGGGTGATGACCACCTACATTGCCATGGAAACAGGAAAGGGTAATTTTGATGAAGCAGTAATAATCGGTTTAATACTATTGCTCATATCATTTTTAATTAACGTACTGCTTTTCCTGATAAAGAAGAGGTCCGTAAATGAATATTAAAGTTATTAAGGCAAAGATGGTATTTGGTGACAAATGCGTTTTGGATGTTGGGGACATCTTATTTGAAGCAGGAAATGTGTATTTCATAATGGGTTCCAACGGATCAGGTAAAACCACCCTGATTGAAGGGATAACAGGTATAAGAGATCTTTCAGAAGAAAACATTGTTTTCATTGAAAATGAAAAAGACCAGGTAAAGCTTGAGAAGAGTGAAAGGATAAAGCACATATCCCATATGCAGCAAAATCCTTATCTTTTTAATATTAGTTCCTATGAGAATTTAGTGCTGGGTTCAAAGTTTCGAAAAAAAGAAGATAAAAACTTGGATTCAAGAATAAAGGATTTTACCATATCACTTAAGATTGATGATTTAATGGATAAAAAGCCAGGCACTTTATCCGGTGGTGAGAAGGAAAAGATTTCTCTTATAAGAACCATGCTTGCAGATACAAGAATTATAATCTTAGACGAGCCCACAGCTGCGATGGATCAGGAATCCACATTAGTTGCTGAAGAAATGATTAAAGAATTGGCAGGTAATGGGAAATGCGTAATAATTGTCAGCCATGATTTTATTCAGGCTGAAAGACTTGCAGATTATATTTTGTTTTTAGATAAGGGTAAATGCATAGAATTCGGAACCAAGGATAAGGTACTAAAAGATCCTGATTCTGAATTACTAAAGAAGATTTTGAATATAACAAACAGAAAGGATCATGGTGATCAAAATGTTCAGAGTTGGAATAATAACAGTCAGTGACAAGGGTTCAAGGGGAGAAAGGGAAGATAAAACAGGACAGGTAATCAAGGAAATATTAGAGAAAGATCAGTATACAATAGTCCATTATAATGTCATTCCTGATGAAATTGAATTAATTGAAAATGAAATTAAATCACTTTGTGATGAAGATATTGCAGACTTAATATTGACTAACGGTGGAACCGGATTTTCCATGAGGGATGTGACACCTGAAGCCACCAAGAATGTAATTGACAGGGAGGTTCCAGGGATTCCTGAATTCATGAGGTACAAATCCATGGAAATTACTGACAGGTCCATGTTATCCAGGGCTGCGGCAGGAATCAGAAAATCGACCTTGATAATCAACCTTCCAGGAAGTCCTCAGGCAGCAAAGGAAAACCTTACTTGGATTTTAGGTGCTCTTCCGCATGGGTTGGAGATTTTAATAGGCTCTGCCGGAGAATGTGCAAGATGAGACAGGATTTAAGGGTGATATCCTTAGATGAAGCTTTGGATATTGTATTAAAAGAAATTGATTTTAAACTTGGCTGTGAGGTTATTGACTCATCTTTGTCTCTTGGAAGACATGTTAGTGAAGACATTAAAGCTGAAATTAATGTTCCTGATTTTAAAAGATCAACTGTGGATGGGTATGCTGTAAGATCAAAGGACCTTAAGGGAGCAGGGGATTCAATGCCTGCGTTTATGAAGCTCAAGGGTTCAGTAGGAATGGGGAAGGGCACTGATATAAAACTCACATCCAGCGGTGACTGCGCATATGTTCCGACGGGAGGCATGCTTCCTTTAAATTCTGACACAGTAGTTATGATCGAATACTCAGACAAATTAGATGAAGAAACAGTCCTTTTAATGAAAGAAAACACTCCTGGTGAAAATGTAATTGACATTGGAGAGGATATTGAAATAGGTGAGACAATAATTTCAAAGGGTAAAGCCATAAGGCCCTATGAAGCAGGAGTTTTGTCATCCTTAGGTATTACCAGACTTAATGTATTTAAAAAGCCTGTTGTCGGAATTATTTCAACGGGAGATGAAGTAATAGGCGAAGATGATCCTATGGAACCGGGTAAAATCAGGGATATCAATACCAGACTTTTATATAACATGAGTATTGAAGATGGATGTAACCCAGTTATTTATGGTCATATCAAAGATGATTTTGAACTTCTAAAGAGAACCATGGAAAAAGCTTTGTCAGAATGTGACATTGTCCTGATATCAGGGGGCAGTTCCATGGGTTCAGGTGATTTTACAAGAGAAGTCATATTAACAATGAAAGACTCGGCAGTTTTATTCCATGGTCTGGCAGTTAAACCGGGAAAGCCAACAATCTTTGGTAAATCAGAAGATAAACCAATTTTTGGACTTCCAGGACATCCATTAGCCTGCGCTGTTATTTATGGTTCATTGGTCAGACCCTTGATTAAAAAGCTGTTATATAGTAATAATAATGATTTTTATCTGTCATGTGAATTCACAGAGAATCACCATAAATCAGCAGGAAGAACAGAGTTTTTACCAGTGACTGTGGACGAAAAAGATGGCATTTTAAAGGCTTGTCCAATCCATGCAAAATCAGGGATGATCTCCGGGTTTGCAAAGGCATATGGGTATATTAGGATTCCTAGAAATGAAGAAGGATTAAAGGAAGGACAGACAGTTAAAGTTTATAAGCTTTAGGAGGAAGGCATATGGCAAAAATATATTTATCCAACTATGAACTTAAAGAAGCAATAGATAAATTCATGGGATATTTCCCTCATATAAGTGCGGGCGTGGAAACAATTCCCACGGAAGAAGCCCTGGGCAGAGTAACCTCTGAAGTTGTTTTTGCGAAAATATCCTCACCTCATTACAATGCTTCAGCCATGGATGGTATTGCAGTCAAAAGTGAAATGACTCATAAAGCCAGCGAAAAATGGCCTGTATACCTTAAGGAGAATGTTGACTTCATCCCGTTGGATACAGGAGATCCAATCCCTAAAGAATTTGATGCAGTAATTATGATAGAAGATATAGTCAAAACAGATGAGAATACTGTTAGAATTATAAACTCTGCATCATCTTGGCAAAATATCAGGGCAATTGGTGAAGATATTGTTGAAAGTCAATTAATCCTGCCTTCCGGCCACAAGATAAGACCTGTGGACATAGGATCATTACTGGCAGGTGGTGTCAATGAAGTTAAGGTTCAAAGAAAACCCATAGTTGGTATAATACCAACCGGAACAGAGTTGGTTGAGCCAGGAGTAGAACTTAAAACTGGAGATATCATTGATTTCAACAGCAGAGTCTTCAGTGCAGATGTTTTGACCTGGAATGGAATACCTAAGCGCTATCCAATCGTTATTGATGATTTTGATAAGATAAAGGCTGCAGTATCAAAGGCAATTGAAGAATGTGACATTGTATTGATAAATGCAGGTTCCTCTGCTGGAAGAGAGGATTTCACATCCTCTGTAATTGAAGAACTGGGTGAACTGATCATCCACGGTGTTGCAATTAAGCCGGGCAAACCTGTTATGCTTGGGAAAATAAATAATAAGCCAATAATCGGCATTCCGGGTTATCCTGTTTCTGCTTATTTTATTATGGAGCACATTGCAAAGAAAATTATTATGAAAGCAGGAGGACTTCAGGTTAAAAAGGATGTTAAGGTGCAGGCGAAGCTTCTAAGAAGAGTTATGTCTTCACTTAAATACCTGGAATTTGTCCGTGTACGTTTAGGTTATGTTGATGGCCAGATAGTTGCAACTCCTTTAGAGCGGGGAGCAGGTGCAACCATGTCCTTGGTTAAAGCAGATGGTATTCTGGAGATTGAACAAAATTTAGAAGGCATTGATGCCGGAGAGGAGGTTACTGTGACTTTAAACACTGACGAGAACGATATAAAAAATACCCTTGTAACCATAGGAAGTCATGATGTTATACTTGATGTCATATCTGACCTTATGAACAGAGAATCTGAAGGCAGCAAATTAAGTACAGCACATGTAGGCTCCTTAGGTGGAATTACAGCATTGAAAAACCATGAGACACATATGGCTCCTGTTCATCTTCTAGATGAGGATACTGGTGTATACAATGTATCCTGGATTAAAAAGTATCTTAAAGATGAGCCCATGGCTTTAATCAAATGTGTTAAAAGAATACAGGGACTGATGGTACCACATGGTAATCCTAAAAACATTCAAGGATTCAAGGATCTTGACAGGGTCAGCTTTGTAAACAGACAAAGAGGTTCAGGAACAAGAGTATTATTGGATTATTATCTGTCTAAAAACAATATAGATATCGAAACTATAAAGGGTTATGACAGGGAAGAGACTACACATCTTGCGGTTGCTTCTGCAGTTGCCAGTGGAGATGCAGATTGTGGCTTAGGTGTTCTATCTGCAGCAAAATCCATGGGATTGGATTTCATAGAACTTTGTTCTGAGGATTATGATATGGCAATTCCACAAAGATATTTAGAAATGGAAAATGTCAAACTGTTTATAGATATTATAAAAAGTGATAGATTTAAGGAAATACTGGATACTCTTGGTGGGTATTCTACTGAAGAATCGGGAAAAATAGTAAGGATTGATTAAATGAAAGATTTCTATGGCAGACAAATAGAATATATGCGGGTATCCCTTGTGGACAGATGCAACTTAAGATGCGTATATTGTATGCCTGAAAAAGGTATAGAAAAAATGCTTCATGAGAACATCTTAAGATACGAGGAGTTCTTAAAGATAATAAAAGCTGGGGCTGAACTTGGAATTAAAAAGATCAGGTTCACAGGAGGCGAGCCATTAATTCTAAAGGGAGTGACCAAATTAATTGAAGCCACCTCAGCCATCCCTGGCATTGAGGATATATCCATAACTACTAATGGGATATTATTAGCTGAAATGGCTGAAGACCTAAAAAAAGCAGGACTTAAAAGAGTCAATATAAGCTTGGATACATTAGATCCTCAAAAATATTACAATATTACCCGCGGCGGAGATATAAACAAGGTTTTTTCAGCCATAGACAAATGCCTCGAACTTGGACTTACACCGGTTAAGATCAATACGGTACTGGTTAAGGGAATGAACGATGATGAAATAGATGATCTTATAGCCTTCTCTGAAAAAAAAGATGTGCATCTTAGATTCATTGAGATTATGCCTATTGGTGAGGGTGAAAAATATGCATCCGGACTCATGACAATGGATGAAGTATTAAAAGACAGACTATACCTTGAGTTCATTAAGAACAATGGGGTAGCATCCATATATGGCAGAAAAGGTGCAAAGGGCTCCATTGGATTCATATCACCCATGAGTTGTAAGTTCTGCAATGAATGCAACAGAATAAGGATAACAGCACAGGGGACCTTAAAGCCTTGTCTTCACTCAATGGAAGAAATTGATCTTAAACCATTTTTAAATGATGCTGATGAACTCAATAATGCTTTGTCAAAAGCAATAATTGCAAAACCTGAAGCACACCACATGGATAAGGATGGGAAGAGTGATTCGAAAAGACAGATGTTCAGGATAGGTGGCTAAAATGGACCTTACTCATATGAATAAAGATGGCAGAGCAAGAATGGTGGATGTATCAGAAAAAGATGATACGGTTAGAATCGCTGTGGCTAAGGGTAATATCAAAATGAACAAGGAAACCCTGGAAGTCATCCAAACAGGAAAAGCTAAAAAAGGTGATGTTCTTGCAGTGGCACAGGTAGCTGGTATAATGGCAGCAAAAAAGACCTGGGAAATAATACCCATGTGCCACCCAATACCTATAACAGGCTGTGATATCTCATTTAACATAAATAATAATGAGAATACTATAGAAATAACTGCAACAACTAAAACATTAGGGAAAACGGGAATTGAAATGGAAGCCCTGACTGCTGTATCGGCGGCTGCTCTAACTATTTATGACATGGTTAAAGC
>JASDTM010000125.1:0-1156 GCA_041891535.1 Clostridiaceae bacterium | reverse complement strand
ATCTATGGTAATAAGCGATATAAGGCTTGTGGAGAAGTCTGGCGGCAAGTCCGGGGAGTTTAGGAGGGAAGAATGATGGCTAAAGTTTTACAGGTTAATATAAGTGAGACAACAGGTGTACCAAAGGTAAAAATAGAAAAGGGATACTTCAGAACTGAACATGGACTAGAAGGAGATGCCCACGCCAGAAACTGGCACAGGCAGGTTTCACTGCTGGCCAATGAGTCAATAGAAAAAGCTAAAAAGCAAATGGCAGAAAAAAACGGGGATACATCAGTGCTCGATATGGGCCAGTTCGCAGAGAATCTGACAACTGAGGGCATAGTTTTATATGAACTGCCTGTTGGCACTATCCTAACCATAGGTGAGACTGAAATGGAAGTAACCCAGATTGGTAAGGAATGCCATACGGGTTGTTCCATAAGACAACTGGTTGGAGACTGTATCATGCCCAGAGAAGGAATCTTTACCAAGGTTTTAAAATCTGGATGGATAAAAACAGGAGATCCAATTGAAATAGTCTTCATGCCTGAGGTTGAAAAGGAAACAATTAAAATACTAAAGTGATATTTAGATACTTAAAAATTTAGATACTAAACCACTATAGCGCCGGCATTAATTTAGCCGGTGCTTTTTTCAACAGTTACAAAAGCTGTTGTCCATATTCAAAAATCGGTATTTAGATTAGCCCACAAAAGATTATATGTCTATGGTAAAATATAATCGAACTATAGTTCTATATATATAGAGCAAGAATACTTTTTGAATTAAATCTGTTTGTAAAGGGAGACTGCCATGAAAATAGATTATGATAAATTACCTCTGAGATATATTTTATGTGTTGATGTAAAGTCCTTCTTTGCATCAGTTGAAGCAGTAAGACGTGGGATTGATCCTCTGGAGGCTTATATTATTGTCGTAAGTGACATAAAAAGACCGGGGGCTGTTGTACTTGCTTCATCTCCAAAAGTTAAATCAGAGTTTGGTATTAAAACAGGGAACAGAAAATTTGAAATACCTGCTAACGACAAACTTATGGTAATAAATCCATCTATGGCAATGTACCTGGAGTTTAACAGAAATATCCATGAGATATTCAGGGATTATGCTGCGGATGAAGACATAGTTGTTTACAGCATCGATGAATCCATTATAG
>JASDTM010000124.1:0-12222 GCA_041891535.1 Clostridiaceae bacterium | reverse complement strand
TTCCATGAACTTCATGGTAAATGATTCACCTTTTGCAGGAAGAGAAGGGGACTTTGTAACCTCAAGACATTTAAGAGACAGATTGTTCAAAGAGATTCAGACAAATGTTTCCATGAGGGTAAATGAACTCACACCGGATTGCTTTGAGGTATCAGGAAGAGGAGAACTTCATCTTTCAATTCTTATTGAAACCATGAGAAGAGAAGGCTATGAGCTTCAAGTAAGTAAGCCTACAGTTATATACCAGGAAATAGACGGAAGAAAAATGGAACCGATGGAATATCTTACAATTGATGTACCGGAGGACTATGTCGGAGCAGTAATAGAAAAGCTCGGACCAAGGAAGGCTGAAATGGTTAATATGACCTCAGCCATCAATGGATATTCAAGAATTGAATTTGATATTCCGGCAAGGGGACTCATAGGATTCAGAAGTGAACTCATGACTGATACCAGGGGTAATGGAATAATGAACCATGTATTTAAAGGCTATGGACCTTTTAAAGGTGAAATAGCAGAAAGATCAAGGGGTTCACTCGTTGCCTTTGAAGACGGTGTTGCAATAACCTATGGTTTATATAATGCCCAGGAAAGAGGAAGACTCTTCATAGGACCTGGAATTGAAGTATATTCAGGAATGATATGCGGAGAATGTTCAAGGGCAGAAGATATTGAAGTCAATGTTTGTAAAAAGAAACATTTATCAAACACCAGATCTTCAGGTACTGATGAAGCCTTAAAGCTTACAACTCCACCTGAAATGAGTTTGGAAAACTGTCTTGAATTCATAAAAAATGATGAACTGGTTGAAGTTACACCAAAAAACATCAGAATGAGAAAGAAAATTTTAGATTCAACTGAGAGAAAGAGAGCACAGAGAAAATAAATATCTTCCTAAGATGGAGGATGTGTTAGAGAGGTTCGGATGAAAAAGGTTTTAGTTATATTTACTATAATCCTTGTACTACTGATAACAGCTGCATCTGCCGGCTGGCTATACTATAGGGATGCTATAAAAAATCCACTTGTTGAGCCCGGGACAAATAAAACTGTTGTTGTAGCTGAAAATGAGTCTTTGTACGAGCTCGTTGACAGGTTAAGTTCCGAAGGGGTTCTTAAGAATGTCAATGTGATTAAGTTGTTTTACAGATTATCAGGCAGTAATCTTACGATTAAGCCAGGCAGGCATGAAATTCCGGCTGGGGCTGACTTAAATGCAGTATTATCTGCTTTGAAAGCGGATGACCTTGACAACATAACATTTACTATTCCAGAGGGTTTCACCATTGAAAATATTGCAAAAAGAATTGAGGAATCAGGACTTCTGCCTCAAGCAGAGTTTATCAAGGCTGTACAGAATTTTGACTTACCATCCTATGTCCCGCAAAAGTCAGACCGAAGATACAACATGGAAGGCTTTTTGAGGCCAAACACATATACATTTGCCAAGGGAACCTCAGGTACGAAAATCGTAAGAGAAATGTCCAAGGCATTTGAGAATGTCATGAAGGCTGTTATTAAAGAATCAGGAGTTGAAGTTCCTGAATCCAAGTGGGATGAAATAATAAACAAAGCGGCCATGATAGAAAGGGAAGTAGTAATTCCTGATGAAAGACCAATTGTTGCATCCGTAATTGAAAACCGATTGAAGGATGACATGAGGCTCCAGATTGATGCCACAATCCTTTATGCAAGAGGTGTGGATTCCAAGGAAATCACAATGGATGACATACTTTTTGAGAATCCATATAATACTTACCATATTTATGGTTTGCCGGCGGGACCAATATGTAATCCTTCCAAGGAATCAATTGCCGCGGCAATTAAGCCTGCTGATACAAACTACATCTACTATGTGGCAAATTTAAGTACAGGAAGGCACTACTTCACAGCAGATTATGACGATTTCCTTGCTAAAAGGGATGAGTATGCCAATGGAGTTGAGGAGAAACCAGTGGTTCCGGATGAAACACCGGAAATAACCATTCCCGTGATTACAGTGCCTGAAAATCCATATGAAGGACCTGTGGGACCTCCCGGGGGTTTAGTCATACCATAATTTAAAATAAGGATATTGAATAATGATCACTGACGAATCGGTAATAAAATATCTAAGGGATAACATCGATATTAAAAGAGAAAAGCTTCTTTCTGAAATGGAAGAATACGCTCTTTTAAACCACATCCCGATTATACAGAAGGAAGCATCTGACGTGCTTCTCTTCTTAATTAAGCTTACAAAACCAAAAAGAATCTTAGAACTTGGTACAGCAATGGGTTATTCTTCAATACTCATGGCATTGACAAGCCCGGATTCATATATAGATACCCTGGAACGAAACCGGGAAATGGTTTTATTAGCAAGAAACTATATAAATAAATATTCTCTTGATAGTCAGATTATAGTCCATGAAGGTGAGATCAATGAAACAATTGAGAAATTGGATGGTAAGTATGACTTGGTATTTATCGATGCAGGTAAAAGCCACTATTCACAGTATTTCCAGTTTGCTTCAGAGCATCTTGAGGAAAATGGTGTAATAATTTGTGACAATGTATTGATAAATGGTGAAGTGGCAAAAGATGAGATTAAAGATAAAAAACATGCCACAAGCATATTAAAAATGAAGAAGTTCATATCCGATATATCGGGTGACAAGAGAATCGACTCTGTCATTATTCCTGTGGGAGACGGGCTTATGATCATTAAAAGAAAGGATAATTAATAAATGGGACATATTAAGGTGCCGGAGCTTTTGGCTCCAGCAGGCAATTTAAATAAATTAAAAACAGCAATAGATTATGGTGCTGATGCAGTTTATTTTGGGGGAGGAAGACTCAACTTAAGAGCTTTTTCAGATAACTTCTCAGATGAGGAGATTTTGGAAGGCTTGGAGTACGCTCATTCCCGTGGTAAAAAAGTATACATGACTTTAAATGTATTTCCTCATAATGATGATTTAAACGATCTTGAGGAGTATCTCATAGGAATTGAGAAAATGGGGGTTGATGCTTTAATAGTTTCTGATCCCGGTATCATTATGACTGCAAGAACTGTAATCCCAAACATGGAGCTTCATTTATCAACTCAGGCTAATAATGTAAACTACATGTCAGCTAATTTCTGGCATGCACAGGGAATAAAAAGAATTGTTCTTGCAAGGGAATTATCTTTGAAGGAAATCAAGGAATTAATTGAAAAAACTCCTGAGACATTAGAAATTGAAGCCTTTGTACATGGAGCAATGTGCATGGCATACTCTGGAAGGTGCCTGCTGTCCAGTTACATGACCGGCAGGGATGCCAACAGAGGAGAATGTGCTCAGCCATGCAGATACAAGTATCACTTGGTTGAAGAAAAAAGACCTGATGAGCCCATGGAAGTCATAGAGGATGACAGAGGTACCTATATTCTCAACTCCAAGGATTTATGTATGATTGAACATATCCCAGAACTTATGGAATCAGGGATTGTGTCCTTTAAAATTGAAGGCAGAATGAAATCTGAGTATTATGTGGCAGCCATTGTAAAAGCATACAGGCAAGCCATAGATAAATATATCAGCGATCCTGAAAATTACGTATATGAAGAAAAATGGATGGACCTACTTCAAAAAGTTTCACACAGAAAATACCATACAGGTTTTTATTTTGGCAGGGAGAATTCACAGATATATGAGAATTCAAGATATGTAAGGGACTATGATATAGTGTCAGTTGTCACTAAAAAGATTGGTGAAAACAGATACCTTATGAGGGAGAAAAACAGAATCTACCCTGGAACTGAGATTGAAGTATTAAGACCACAGGGAGATGTGTTTTTAACAACACTGACCGACTTCAAGGATGAAGAAGGATTCCCAATAGATGTGGCTAATCAGGCTGAAATGATTTATACAGCTACATGTAAAGATGAACTTTTACCTGGAGATATGATAATTCAGGCCAAGGGTAAGGAAAGAAAGCTTTTTGAATAGGCAGCCAGTATAATAAATCAAAGTATTATTTGGATAAAATTCTATCTGATTGAGGTGAGGTAAAATGGAAAAACCTGTAATAATAGGAATAACAGGAGGAACCGGTTCCGGTAAGTCCACTGTTGCCAGGGCAATTTATAAGAGCTTCGGTACTGATTCAATTGCAATAATGATGCAAGATTCTTATTACAAGGACCAGACAGACATACCACCTGAATCAAGGGTTAAGATCAATTATGACCATCCGGATGCCTTTGATACTGAACTGTTGATTGAGCACCTAAAACAACTCTTGGATAATAAGCCAATAGATGTGCCTCAATATGACTTTACTGATAACAACAGGAAAAAAGAAACTATAAAACTATATCCAAAGAAAATAATCATATTGGAAGGCATTATGATCTTCAATGACCAAAGGTTAAGGGATCTTATAGACATCAAAATTTATGTTGATACCGATGCTGACATAAGAATTCTAAGAAGACTGGTAAGAGACATAAACAGCAGGGGAAGGACATTAAAATCAGTTGTAGACCAGTATCTTAATGTTGTAAGGCCGATGCATATCCAGTTCGTCGAACCAGCTAAAAGATACGCAGATATCATAATACCTGAGGGTGGCCACAACCAGGTCGCCATTGATATCATGGTAAGGTCTGTTAAAGAACTCATACTTGAGCAGGAAAATGCAGTGAAAAAATAAATAGAATTTTATTACAGATCAGATTCCAAAATGGGAAAGCTGGTCTGTTTTTTATGGGGAGAATTTATAATCTAATTTTAATCTGATATTACTTGATAAATGATATTATACGGAATATAGTATCATTAAAGATATAATAAAACAGAATTAACAAATGTGGTTAAGAATGGAAGGAGATAATATGCCATTTCCAATATCGGCAACATTATTGGATTTTTGTGTACTGTCAATTGTAAACAGACATGATGAATATGGGTACAGTATTACACAAAAGATCCAAAGTGCCATCGTAATCTCAGAATCCACCCTGTACCCGGTTTTAAGAAGGTTACAAAGTGCCAGTATGCTGTCCACCTATGATCGACCCTATCAAGGGAGAAACAGAAGATATTACAGGATAACTGAAAAGGGAAGGGAACAGCTGAAACTTTACAAACAGGACTGGATAGAACATAAGGAAACAGTGGACATGATTGTTGGGGAATAAAACAATAATCAATTGAGAAAGTCAGTTAATCAATCTAAGAGAAAAAGACTGAAAAATTTAGCAGCAGTCGGGGAGAAACCATGAAACGCAGAAATTATTTATTAGAATTTGAAAAGCTCTTAAACAGAGCACCAGTGTCTGAAAAAGAGGATGCCTTAAGATATTACAATGAACTTTTTGATGAAGAAGGTATAGATATTGAGGATGAAGTTCCTGAAAAGTATCCAAGTCCAAGACAGGCAGCTTTTGAAATATTAAGGGATATAGAAGTAGTGAATATCTCAGAAAATAATTCTGAACCAAGGAAAAAGGGAAGGATCAATGTCAATACTTTTGCAGCAGTAATTTTAAGTATTTTGGCACTCCCCATAGCACTACCATTATCCATAGCACTGGCAGCTGTGGCGGTTGCATTACTTATAGCACTCTTTGCCATCTTTGCAGCTCTTGTCATAGCAGCGTTTGCTGCAGTGATATCAGGGATTACAATAATTACCAGTAATTTCCCACCAACTACTAATGTTTTGAGTTTGTCACTTGGACTCATACTTGCAGGTACAGGCGGCTTGATACTATTGATAAATGGGGCAAAATCAGTGGTTACAGGGATAAACAATAAGTTAATAGAGCTAAGCGAAAGAAAACAAAGTAATTTTCAATCAGTAAAATATCAGGGGGAATAACAAATGAAGAAAATAACAATGATTGGCATAAGTCTGTTGTTAATTGGGTTGGTAGTACTTGGTGTTTCAGGATACTCAGCAATTAAATCAGGAGGAGTCCAGATTAAAACCCCTAACTTCATGGGGATGAATATGCTTGGATTCTCAAATGATAAAGCGGAAGAAGTAATCAAAGAGCTATCAGACGGCAGGATTGAATCCCTTGATGTGGAGCTTCAAATGGGGGCAATGGAATATAAGTATGGAAATGTAGCTTATCCAACTCTGAGCTATCAGAAGATCTTAAGAGGCGACACATTAAGATATGACGTGGTAAGTGAAATTAAAAACGGTAAATTGACTATAAGGGATAAATATTCTGAGAACTTTGATATTTTGAATTTCGGGACATTCAAGCTAAAACCATTGGTTTTAACTCTTCCGGAGAAATACTCTATAAAAGATATAAACATTAAAATGCAGATGGGAAGCTTAAATGCTGAAAGCATAGTGACAGATAATATTGCGATAGACTTAAATATGGGCAGTGCAAATATTAAAGCCTCATCAATTGGTTCCTTGACTTCAACCCTTGATATGGGATCTTTTACAATTGTGGACAGTAAAATAATGGGTAGCAATATTACTCTTAATATGGGTAGTTTTAAATCCAATGCAACACTTAAGGGAACACACAAAATTAAGTGTGATATGGGTTCTATAAACTTAAGCCTTGATGAAAACCCGGGAGCCTTCAACTATGATGTCACTGTTCAAGCCGGATCATTTAAGATTAATGGTGTGAAACCGGATAATAAAAGGCTTAATGATCCGAAAAACAATCTCAATCTGATTTTAGATGTGGAAATGGGTTCAATTGATATTCAGGCGAAATTTTAAAGAATATGTCAGTTTTTAATAGGTAAAAATATAAAAATAGTGTTGGTCAAGGATATTTCGCTTTGACCAACACCTTTTTTATTCTGTAATTATTTTTGCAACATCAATCCATGAGTCCGAGCCGGAAAGAAGTACCAATTCATCCATGGTTACTTCCATGATGGCTTCATGGCTTCCTGCAGCAGGAAAAACGGAACTGAATCTTTTTAAGGATTCATCAAGATAGATTTTAACTCCTTTTTTTACTGCAAAGGGACAGACACCGCCAGCCGCATGGCCTGTAAGCTCTTCAGTCTGTTCAAAGGGTATCATTTTAGCCTTTATTTTAAACATCTTCTTATACTTGGCATTGTCTATTTTAGTATCTCCGGCTGTAACTATGAGTATTACCTGATCATTTATAAGAAATGACATGGTTTTAGCAATTCTTGCTTCCTCAACTCCTAAAGTCTGGGCTGCAAGTGGTACTGTCGCACAGCTTTCATCCTTGATCATTACCTTATCTTGCGCATTGAACTTTTTAAGATATTCTTTTACCTTTTCTACTGACATTTTATATTCTCCTAAAGATTTAAAGCTATTAATATGAGTCAAATATCGTTTTACCTGAAATTTCAACCTAATGGATAATATAACATAATTATAGAATGATTTTCCACTAAATTTGAATCATATTAATATATGGAATTTGGATTAAGATAGCGAAGGTTTGTTGAAAATGAAGGATAAATTTTGTGAAATATTAGGAAGTGCAAGGAAGAACAAGGTTACTGACGTAATTTTCAGAGAGGGAGAAAATGTCTATTTCAGAATACAGGATAGAATAGTCGTGAGTGAATATTTATCAACGATAAATCTAATGAATTGGTTACATGGACATTTTAATCAAACTGAAAGTGTATCTGATGGCAACTCGAGGATTGATCTGGACACTTCTTTTACTGATGGAGGAAGGTACAGAATCAATTTATTTACGTCTGAGAAAAAGAAATGCTCCGTTGTAAGAATAATCAATGATACTGTACCTGAAATGAGTGATTTAGGTATATATGAGGGCATACCTGAATTAATCCACAATAACAAGGGAATAAATCTTATTGTGGGCAAAACCGGTTCAGGAAAAAGTACAACCTTAGCCTCGGTAATAAAAAAAATCGCCTCAAAATATCCCTGGCATATCATCACACTTGAGGACCCAATAGAGTATGAGCTCTCAGGGGATGTTGGAATTGTAACCCAAAGAGAATTGGAAAGTGATTTTCTGTCATTTCAAGAAGGGATTAAATCAGCTTTAAGGCAAAGCCCTGACCTTATCATGATTGGTGAAATAAGAAGCATAGATGCCTTAAGGGCAGCGATTTCAGCGGCCGAATCCGGGACTGGGGTTCTTGCAACAATGCACTCTTTAGGGGCAGAACAGACAATATTAAGAATATTGGCAATGTTCCCTGGTGAGGAGAGAGATTTTGTCAGATTTTCACTTGCCTCATCACTTACATTAATCCAGTCTCAGGTGTTAAAAAGAGAGGGGGGAGTTTATAAAATGGATTATGAGCTTTTAATCTCCAACAAAGGAATTTCCAGTACAATCCGTGAAGGAAGATTAAATCAACTTGAAAATTTAATCCTACTTGGTAAAAAGGAAGGCATGAAAAGATTTGGGTTTTAGAAGGGCACTTAGACTCTGTCACTGTGCTATAATTATGGAGTGAATGAGGCAGTCCATATCGTGTATTTTAGATTAGGATGACTTATTCATTATTATTGATTCTATCTACTTAGGAGACATTATGGAGACGCTATCACTGTTAATTGAATATTTGATCCAGTTGATAAATATAGTGACTGTTGTCATCTCCCTTTATTATCTGATTTTGTCTCTTTTTTCCATTTATATAAAAAGACGAAGGAAAGTAAAAAACCTTGAAAGATCCTTTGCCATACTGATTCCTGCGCATAATGAAGCAAATGTCATCAAAAACACTGTTGAGTCCTGTAATAATCTTGATTACGACAGAGATAAATTTGATGTTTTTGTAGTAGCTGATAACTGCTCAGATAATACCGGAACAATTGCTAAAAATGCAGGGGCATCTGTTCTTGAACCTGAAACTACTTCTGAAAGTGGCAAGGCATGGGTTCTGGAATGGTTTTTCCATAAATTATTCAAGATGCCTAAAAAGTATGACAGTGTGCTTATATTGGATGCAGATAACTTAATCCATCCTGATTTTTTAAAGGCAATAAATGACAAGATGAATGAGGGCTATGAGGTTGTTCAGGGATATCTGGATTCAAAGAACCCCTTTGATTCTATAACAACTGCCTTTAATTCCTTGGAATTCTGGATGACTGACAGATTGGGAAAACTATCCAGGGATAATGTGGGATTATCTTCCCAGTTAGGTGGTACAGGCTTTGCAGTTGAGACACATATTTTAGAGAAATTTGGCTGGGATCCTGATTGTCTTGCTGAGGATTTGGAATTCACCTGTAAACTATGCCTTAACGGTTATAAAGTGGGATGGGCTCATGATGCCAAGATTTATGATGAAAAACCCTTAACCCTGAAACAGTCTTTAAGACAAAGGACCCGATGGATGCAGGGTTATGCTGATGTATTTTCAAAGTACTTTTTTAAACTTATGGGGAAGGCAATTAAAACCAGGAGTTTTGTCATGGCTGACTGTGCAATATACACTCTACAACCGGTAATTTTCATAATGATTGGTATAAGATGGGGTGGAGCATTCCTGTTTGATCTTATTGAATTTCTCCAGAATGGTTCTGGCTCTTTAACCAGGAGTATTTCAGGAGGATCTTATATTTTCGGTTTACTTGTCATAGGTATTTATTTGATTCAAACCTTATTGGTACCCATTGTTTTAAAGATGGATGGGAAACTTAACATAAAGACAATTGTTACATATCTACTGTATCCACTGTATTCTGCAACCTGGGTGCCGGTGGCTTTTGTAGGAATGATTAACAAGGATAAAAAGGAATGGGTGCATACGGAGCATACCAGAGCCATAAGTCATGAAGAAATAGATTTTAAGTAAATTGTAATCAAAACAAATATTAATGGAACATATCGTTCATTTTGTTCTATTAGGGGCTAAATGAATGTATAATATAACTACTTGTTTTTAAGAGTAATTGATACTGGTAACCGGAGGAAAAATATGGCAGAAAATCAATTTGTAACATGTTTGGATCTTGGATCCTATTATATAAAAGCATCTGCAATCACTGGGAAAAATGGGGATATTATCTTTTCAGTATATGGTGATTCAGAGGGGATAACCAATGGGAAAATCTATGATTCAGTAAGACTTGTCTCCCAACTTAAACACATTGTCAGAAAGCTGGAAATCAAGACAGGGGTTCCAACTGAAGAGATTATTTTGAATGTGGATCTTGGAAATATCAGATATGAATCAAACAGGGGAAGCACTGGCTTATCCAGGGGAAGGGTTTCTGAAGATGATATTCTAAGGGCTGTCAAGAATTCAATGATGGTGGCAAAAGATCCCAAAGAAGAGATAGTTGACCTGTTAATCAGCGATTATAAGGTTGATGGTGTCTCACTTACAAACCCTGAAGGAGCAGAAGGAAATATTCTAGATGTCAACAGTCAGGTGTTGATTGCAAAAAAGGAATTGATAGAATCAGCTTCAGATTTATTGGAAAGTGAAGGATTAAGAATTTCAGGAACTGGAGTTTCAGTCCATGGTATGGCAAATCTTATGCTTAGCAAAGCTCAAAGATTTGCAGGGGCAGTTTTAATAGATTCAGGTCATGTCAAAACCGACATGGCAATTATTAAAAACAATAAGATTGTCCATATGGAGAGTATTCCCCTAGGCGGAAGAAATATAACAAAGGATTTATCCGTTGTACTAAAAATTTCCATGGATGAAGCAGAAGCACTTAAAAAGAAATTTGCTTCAGGTTTAGTTGAGAAATCACATATCAACTATGACTTGATTCAGGGTGTAATTGTCGCAAGGATAAAGGAAATACTTCAGTTCTGCGAGAACCTTTTGAAGGTATATCCTGATTATAAGGACATTGCCACTGCCATTGTTTATGGAGGCGGACTGTGTTCATTCCCTGAAATTGAAAAGTATGGCAAAGATATTTTAAGTGTATCCACAAATTATATAACTTCTGATATAATCAAGAGTGACGATATTTACACCTTTAATGCCACAGGCTGTGCCTTCAATATGATACATGAAATCCAAAGTGAATTCATTTTGGAAAAGTATGAAAAATACCCGGATGAGTACGATGAGACCAAATTCGAAAGCGAACACGAGGGTTATTTTTCCATTTTTGACAAGGCAAGGGACAAGGCAAAGAAGAGCTTTAAAGACCTCATGGATGATGACTTTGACCAGGAAGAAAATCCACCATCATATAGAAGAGCTTCAAGCTCCGATGATATTGATGATGAAGAAGAGAATAAAGAAAATAAAATTACATGGAAACTGAAAAAATTTTTCGGAATAGAATAGGGGGAGTTTTAATATGTTAGATTTCGATCTTGAAGTTACAGGACCGGCAAATATTAAAGTAGTTGGATGCGGCGGCGGAGGAAATAACGCTGTCAACAGAATGATCATGGAAGGCTTGACCAATGTTGATTTTATCTCGGTAAATACTGATAAACAGGCCCTGAGCCAGTCAAATGCACCTCATAAGATTCAGATAGGTGAAAAGCTTACAAAGGGTCTTGGTGCAGGTGCCAATCCAGAAATCGGCCAGAAGGCTGCAGAAGAATCCAAGGAAGAAATTGAATCAGCATTAAAAGGTGCTGACATGGTATTCATTACAGCTGGAATGGGTGGCGGAACTGGTACAGGAGCCGCTCCGATAGTAGCTGAGATAGCTAAATCCATGGGTATCTTGACTGTTGGCGTCGTCACAAAGCCATTCCTTTTTGAAGGAAAAGCAAGAATGAAGAATGCCGAAATCGGTATAGAAAATTTAAAGAACAAGGTTGACTCACTTGTTACTATTCCAAATGAACGACTTTTACTTATTGTAGATAAAAAGACCACTTTCAAAGAAGCCTTCAGAAAGGCTGATGAAGTCCTAAGACAGGGTGTACAGGGTATTACTGACTTGATTACTGAGAATGGTCTTGTTAACCTTGACTTCAACGACGTAAGAGCAATAATGCTTAACCGTGGTGTGGCTCATATGGGAGTTGGCTACGGCAAGGGCGATAACAAGGCGACAGATGCAGTTAAAGCTGCTATTTCTTCACCACTTCTTGAGACTTCAATAAATGGGGCAACTGGAATTCTTCTTAACGTAACAGGTGGAGAAGACTTATCATTGTTGGAAGTTAACGAAGCAGCAGAGGTTGTAAAAGAAGCAGCAGATCCAGAAGCAAATATCATATTTGGTGCTGTTATTGATCCCGACCTGAATGATGAAGTTAAAATCACAGTTCTTGCAACTGGTTTTGATTATGAC
>JASDTM010000123.1:6554-12268 GCA_041891535.1 Clostridiaceae bacterium | reverse complement strand
CCACATCACCAGGGGATACCTTGGATCCTGTAACAGCAGTTATACCATTGATTTTGACTCTTCCTTCCTCGACTAATCTGTCAGCCTCACGCCTGGAGGCTTTTCCGGATTCTGATATGTATTTATTTATTCTGGTTGTTTTTTCGTTTTCCATTTATTCTCCAAATTTTAAGCTGATTTAAATTTTTCTTTCGGATACTTACATTGTGCACTAGATAATATAATAGTAGCATAATGTGAAATGTAACATGCATTGTTAATATAATTTAAAAGGTTTGTGAAAATCAGCTTTTTCTATTGTATATTAAGGTTTCTATGAAGTATATTTAAAAGTAGGTAGTGTTTTTATTTTACGAAAGGAGAACATATGGAAAATAAGAATGACAAGATAGTGATTTATACTTCTACCACTTGCCCTTATTGCGAAATGGCAAAGGATTATTTCAAAACAAAGGGAATAGAGTATGAAGAGAAAAGCACTTCAGACCCGGAGAACAGAAAAAAGCTGGTATCCATGGGTATAAGAGGAGTCCCGACAATATTCATAGGTGATAAACACTTCGTTGGTTTTGATCCAAATGAAATAGAAAAGTTAATCGAAGAACAGAAACAGCAGAATATTGCAGCAGAAGCAGAAAAGGTTGTTGAATCTTCTGTTGAAGAACCAAAAGCAGAAAACGAAATTAATAATAAAAAAGATGAAAAAGGAGAGGTTAATATGGACAAGTTTGTATGCACAGTATGCGGATATGTTTATGATCCAGAAGTTGGCGATGAGGACAACGGCGTAAAGCCAGGAACTTCATTTGCAGATCTTCCAGAGGATTGGGTTTGCCCAGCTTGTGGAGTTGGCAAGGACATGTTCGAGAAGGAATAAGTCAAAGAAATGCGGCGGGGTAAAACCCGCCGCTGTTTATTTTTATGGATATTTTTCATTTTAGTCTTTTAATCAGTTTGAAGGAGTTACTAAAAGAATATTCCCATCCTTTAAGTTTATCCTTAGAGTCAGATTATGTTTTTTAACAGTATCAGTCAGATTCTTTCCATTAAAATCCGAAGGAGTGAATTTACCCATTAAAACAATGAGGGTTATGTCTGCTCCGTTTGAGATTGTTTTTGTCTTTATGGATTCTTCGATGAATTCACTGATACTAGAATCAAGCTTTTTATCACTGAATACTGTTGTATTTAAAACCTCTTTTCCGGCTGAGTTATTGCCTTCATATTTAATAAGCCTTTCAAAGCTGTTATAGGAGAAGGTAGCTTTTGGCTCAGACATAATAAACAAGGTCTTTGAAGGTCTGTAGAAGCTCAGGGAAAAAACAATCAAACCTAAAATGGCAAGCATTGTAGCCACAGCAAATATTCTTAACTTATAAGGTGCAATCAATGCATCCTTTCCTGTAACTAATTCTCCAATTCCTGCATTCTTTTTATCAGTATCCAAGAATTTAAAATTGCCTTGATGCGTTAATACAGCAGAGGTTATTCCATAATCCCTTAATTTTATGCCCGACAAAGCGTACTCCCCAAGATTCTTTTTATCGAAGTTTGTTCCGATTGTAAGGTATCTTGAAAGGAAGGAATGTTTATCTGTCCCCAAAAGGATCATATATGCGGCGATGTATTCTTTATACTTTTCAATATCTGAGGTGCTGTAGCCTGTGATCTTCGCCGTTTTTGACACAGGAAGCTTTGCCGAAAGGACAAATTCATCCGCTACCTCCTCATTATTGATCAATGTCAGTGCAATGTTCAGTATCCTGTTTCTGTCTTCATAGGATACTTTTTTCCTGCACAACCGTTGCAGATCTATATGGAATTCCTTAAGATCCCGGAGATAGCTCCGAATCTCCTTGCGGAGTCTTCTTAAGTCGTCGGTAGTCAACGAATCTTCTCTTTGGCGTTTTTGGAAGATGTATTTAATTTTTGCGCGTTCACTCATAAAATCACCAATTCTATTATATATGTTAATCTATCGCATTGGTACACCAAAAAGCATTGAAAAATCAAATTTGCATGCCTTTTCCTTATCCTATGCCGGCAATTTAAAGTAACAACTTATAAAGAGGATGTGAAGTTTACAGATTAAAAAACCTATACTATAATGAGAAAGTAAAAAAACTGTGAAGAACAGGAACATGATTTTATGAGTAATTTAAAAACAAGATCAGTATTGCCGGTGGTGGCATCACTCCTGGTTATCATAGGGGTTATTGCCTTCGGTATGAATAAAATAGAACCATCAGAGGATGCCAAAACTACGATGAAGCTTTTAGATAACAGGATTATCCAAACAACCACAATGATAAAGGTTGTTACAGAGGATAAAACCCTTGGAGCTGCAATCATATACCCTGATGAAAAGGTCAGCCCAGAGGCTTACATTCCCTTGGCAAACAGACTGGCGAAGGTTAATATAACCACCTTCATAGTCAAATATCCAATGGGGCTTTCTTTTCTTGAGAGAAATTCCGGTAAAGAAATTATTGGAGACAACAGTGAGATTAAAAACTGGGTGGTTTTAGCCCATGGCAACGGGGGACCAAAGGCAGGATACCTTGCCGACAGTAAAAACCCATATGTTAAGGGTCTGGTATTGATGTCAGCGGATTCAGGTGATTTTTCCCTTACAGATGATGACATCAGAGTGGTTTATATCAGAGGCGGAGATGATTTCGTAAATGAGGCGAAAATGAATTCTTTAATAGCAAAGTTTCCTTTGGATACCAAAACCATTGTTATTGATAAGGGTCATTCTTCAAAATTTGTTTCCACCTCAGGGGATTATGATGAAATGTCTACTCTTCAAATGGACATTGTGACAAATGAAACAGAATCAATTATTAACAGTGCGTTAATAAATACATCCAAAAACCGAAGATAATTACAAAATAACGAAAAATTAGTTTGATAAACATATTTTGTCAAACTTTTTTGTATAATCTATTAAACTATATTATAAAGTATGTTAAAATTAATTCAGGTATTTCAAGATACGCTATATTGAATTGGAGAGTAAAATGGATAAGAAACGCAAGATATCAATGGCAGTCATTAAAAGGATGCCCAGATATTACAGACATTTAGCAGAGCTTATGAGAAACGACGTTGACAGGATATCTTCTAAGCAGCTGAGTGAAAAAATCGGATTTACAGCATCTCAGATCAGACAGGATTTTAATAACTTCGGCGGCTTCGGACAGCAGGGTTACGGCTACAATGTGAGGGATTTATTCAATGAAACAAGTAAAATTTTAGGACTTGATTCAAAGTATAACACTGTCATTGTAGGCGCAGGTAACATTGGACAGGCAATCGCAAACTACACCCGTTTTGAGAAATTTGGCTTTGATATCAAAGGATTATTCGATGCAAACCCAAAACTCAAAGGAATGACAATCAGAGGTATAGAAATAGATGAAGTCGATGTACTTCCTGAATTTCTTGAAAATAACAAAATTGATATCGGAATAATTTGTGTTCCGACCAACTCAGCACAGCAGGTTGCTGATATCCTTGTAAAGGGCGGAGTTAAGGGTATTTGGAACTTTGCACCAATTGACATCAACGTACCTAAGGGAGTTGCAATTGAGGCAGTACACTTATCCGACTCATTATTGACCCTCGTTTATTTAATGAATGAGATAAACCCGGACTTCCACAGCAATTATCAGATTGTGGATGACGAGGATGATGACGAAGAATAGTCTTTGAAAGTAATTTAAAAGAGAGTTTTCACGGTTGGAAGCTCTCTTTATTACTATGAATCCAATTGTATAAAATCCTTATTAGCAAAGATTAACAATTCAAATAAAGCCGCTTAAAATTCATAGATTCCGGATTATAGGCTGATTAATAGCCTAAAAAGATGGTTAATCATGATAATAATAATGAAGTGTTAAAAAAAGGTATGAAAAAAGGGTTTGTTAAAGATTTGCCTATTAATAAAATTTGAATGATTTGTTAAAATGTTCATAGAGGTGACTAGAATGTACAAAATTGTTGGTAAAAAGGTATTGGCAGAAAATATTTATTGGATGGATATTGAAGCCAAGAGAAGTGCAAAGTCCGCAAAGCCTGGTCAGTTCCTGATCGTTAGGTTGGACGAAAAAGGGGAAAGAATACCTCTCACAGTCTGTGATATAGACAAAGAAAGAGGAACCGTGGCAATCGTATTCCAGACACTTGGAGATTCCACACTAAGAATGGCACAGCTGGAAGTCGGGGATTACTTCTATGATGTGGTTTGTCCTTTAGGAAGAGCTTCAGAGCTCACAGAAATGAGCGATGAGGAGTTAAAGGACCTCAATGTATTGTTCATTGGTGGTGGAGTTGGTACTGCACCGGTTTATCCACAGGCGAAATACCTTTTTGAAAAGGGATTTCCTGCAGATGTTATTGTGGGAACTAAAACCCATGGTACATTGATTCTTGAGGATGAAATGAAGTCAGTTGCAAAAAATCTTTATGTTTGTACTGATGACGGATCCTATGGATTCCATGGAATGGTCACTGCTATGCTTGAAGAATTGGTGGTCAACCAAGGAAAGAAGTATGACCTTGTAGTTGCCATCGGACCTATGATAATGATGAAGTTCGCTGCATTGACAACTAAGAAGCTTGGTATACATACTATAGTTTCCTTAAACCCAATAATGGTTGATGGAACCGGAATGTGCGGAGCATGCAGAGTCAGTGTTGGAGACAAGGTTAAATTTGCATGTGTAGATGGACCTGAATTTGACGGACATCTTATTAATTGGGATGAAGCAATGAGAAGACAAACCCTGTATAAGACTCAAGAGGGTCGTGCAGTGTTGAGATTCGAAGAGGGTGCAAGCCATAAGAGACCAGGATGCGATAGTGAGGAAGCGAAATAATGGAAAAGAAAAAAGGCAGAGTACCTGTCAGAGAACAGGAACCATTAGTAAGAGCAACTAATTTTGATGAAGTAAGCTACGGATATAACAGAGAAGAGGCCATGGAAGAGTCCTTAAGATGCATCCAGTGTAAAAAGCCAAGATGCGTCGAGGCTTGTCCGGTATATATAAACATTCCTGGATTCATTAAAGCCGTAAGAGAAGGCGACGTTGAAGAAGCCGGAAGAGTTATTTCTGAATCATCAGCACTTCCAGCAGTATGTGGAAGAGTTTGCCCTCAGGAATCACAGTGTGAAGGAAGCTGTATCGTCGGATTAAGAGGTGAGCCGTTATCAATTGGTAAGCTAGAAAGATTCGTTGCAGATACAAACAGATTAAACGGAGTAAAATTCAGCGATAAATTACCTAGCAACGGACTTAAGGTCGGTGTTGTAGGCTCAGGTCCTGCAGGACTTACCTGTGCAGGTGATTTAGCTAAGCTGGGCTATGATGTTACTATCTTTGAAGCTCTTCATGAGCCGGGCGGAGTTTTGGTTTATGGTATCCCTGAATTCAGACTTCCAAAGGAAGATGTAGTTAAGCCAGAAATCCAGGGTGTTAAAGACCTTGGTGTAAAGATTGAGACTAACGTAATCATAGGCAGAACAGTTACAATTGAAGAGCTTATAGAAGAGGAAGGCTTCAATGCATTCTTCATAGGTTCTGGAGCTGGTCTTCCTAAGTTCATGGGAATCCCTGGTGAGAATGGAAACGGTGTTTATTCAGCAAATGAATTCTTGACCAGAAACAACCTGATGAAAGCTTTCAGAGATGACTATGATACTCCTGTAT
>JASDTM010000123.1:0-6544 GCA_041891535.1 Clostridiaceae bacterium | reverse complement strand
TAGGAAAATCAACAGCAACAGTAGGCGGCGGTAACGTTGCAATGGACGCTGCAAGAACAGCTTTAAGACTTGGTTCAAAATCCCATATAGTTTATAGGAGAAGCCAGGCTGAGCTTCCTGCAAGAGCAGAAGAAGTTCACCATGCTATAGAAGAGGGTGTTGATTTCAACCTTCTTACTAACCCAGTTGAGATTTTACTTGATGAAAAGGGTTGGGTAAAGGGATTGAAGTGTGTAAAGATGGATCTTGGAGAGCCTGATGCATCAGGAAGAAGAAGACCAGTAGAAGTTCCAGGTTCTGAATTTGTTATAGACTGCGATTCAGTAATCATGGCACTTGGTACTTCACCAAACCCACTTATTTCTTCAACCACTAAGGGTCTTGAAGTTAATAAGCATATGTGCTTAATCATAAACGAAGAAAATGCTGAAACCACAAGAGAAGGTATCTTCGCAGGTGGAGATGCTGTTACAGGAGCTGCAACAGTTATTCTTGCAATGGGAGCTGGTAAGCAGGGAGCTAAGGGTATTGACACTTATCTTAAGGAGAAATTCCCGGAGAACTTCAACGCTTAATTAACTAAAAAGTATTTTTAATGATACAAAATATATCTCAGTAGCCACTGAGAGCCAATCAGAGCCCCGTGAAATTTCACGGGGCTTTTCTGGTGTATAATAATTACTATAAATTGAATCATTTCAATGGAGGCAGGCATAAAACTTTAAACAGCCTCCTAAAAAGTATTATGAGAGGTCATAAATTGGATTATAAAAGTGTATCTGAAATAAATGGAAATGTGGTTATAGAAGAAGTTAAAAACTTCATTCCAAAACATATTTTTGAATGTGGACAATGCTTCAGGTGGAACAAAACCCAAGAAGAAACATACACTGGAACAGCTTTTGGCAGAGTAATTGAAGTTGAAAAACAGGGTGAAAATGTCATTCTGAAAAACTCAAATATCACTGACTTTAAAGGGATATGGGAGGACTATTTTGATCTTGAAAGAGAATATCAGCCAATAAAAAACTATTTGTCTGAAGATCCACTTTTAAAGGAATCTGTGGAATTCGGTCATGGAATCAGAATATTAAACCAGGAGCCCTTTGAGCTTTTAATTTCTTTTATTATTTCAGCCAATAACCAAATTCCGAGAATCAAAAAATGTGTAGACAGAATCTCTGAGCTATGGGGAGACAGAATCGAATATAACGGGGAAGTTTACTATTCTTTCCCAAACGCAGATCAATTGTCCAGGGCAACCCTGGAAGAACTCAAGGCAGTGGGATTAGGCTTCAGAGCCAAATATATCCATGAAACTGTTGAAAAGGTGGTTGAAGCTGAAAAAGCCGTAGAAAAACAGATAAATGGATTAGAACTAAATGATACAGAAAACGAACTTTTAAAATACCATCTGGATACAATGGTGGCTATGCCCCATGGAGACTGTCATAAATCACTTCAGTACTATTCAGGGGTTGGACCTAAGGTTGCAGATTGTATAATGCTATTCTCCATGAAGAAAAACCAGGCATTCCCAGTTGATGTATGGGTTAAAAAGGCAATGCAGTATTTTTACAAGGCACCTGAAACCAGCCTTCCAAAAATAAGAGCCTTTGGCCAGGATGTCTTCGGAGAATACGCAGGATTTGCCCAGCAGTACTTATTCTATAATGCCAGGGAAAACAAGATAAAGCTTGGAGAAGAATAAAACCAAGACATTAATGCTCCCACCAACACTAATTTACAAGAACACCACATTCTTTTCATAGAAAGTTAATTAGGTATTTAATGCCAAGGTTAATATAATGAATTTGAACAGAAGAGAATATATTTTTAGGGAGATTATTATGCTTACAGAAAAGTTTTTTGAAGTGTTAAAGTACGAAGGTGCAGTGTCAATAACATCATGGGGAGAGGGCGAACCACATGTAACCTGTACATGGAACTCTTATCTTGTAGTAAAAGGTGATGATACAATTCTGATCCCTGCAGCTGGAATGACCTCAACTGAGGCTGATGTCAAAGTCAATGACAAAGTTATCCTTACACTTGCAGCAAGAGAAGTAGAAGGATATAACGGATACCAGGGCACTGGTTTCAGAGTTACAGGAAAAGCCACATTCTTAAGTGAGGGAGAATATTTTGATGAGCTCAAGGCAAAATATTCATTCCTAAACAGAGTCCTCATGGTTAAGGTGGATTCCTGCAAGCAGCTTCTATAATCCGGAGCACAAAATATATTTTTTAAATAATGAAAAGGTGAAAGCATCAGTAAACTGCTTTCACCTTTTTCAATGAAAATTTTAATTCAATAGCTCAAAATGTCTTTAACCTCTTAGTCAATGGTTGAGAGAAGTAGGGCTAAGCCTGTTTGAGACTGAGTCTCTTCTTCAAAACCTTTCTTAAAAGCATGGATAAAACCACCATTACAACTATGAGTATCAGAATTATTATTGCATTCTTCATAAAAAGACTTTCGGGAAGATATCTTATTATTGGGTCGATTGCCGGGTCGAATATCCAGTAATCATTTGAGAATGCCAGCTCGTGGAAGGTAATGAAGGTCTTTTCAAAATTACTTAGTATGGGAATTGCCAGGATTGCAGGTATTAAAAATACAAGGAATGAACCATACTTTAGAAATTCAACTGTTTTTAACTTATAGAGGTTGAAGCCCAGTATTAAAGTTAAAAGACCAGATAATATCATACTGTAATAGGCAAATTTAAATAAATCCTTAACCTCTTTAAAATGGATCTCACCCTGTGTGGACATGGGGAGTTCCTTGAAGCTGAGCTTTGAATTATTGTCCTGGAACATATAGTCAATAAGTCCATCGTAGTTATATTTTATGGTTTTCTGATCCAGGTTGTATTCCACTTGCTGGATGTCATTTTGGGATAAAGAATAGGTCCACTTCATGGATAGTGTTAAAATGACTGAAGATGTCAATATAAAAAAGGCCATGGTCATGGCTGTAAGTATTGTCTGAACTTTTTTCAATGTAAATTTCTTCCTTTGATTTGTTTTTAATCTGTAATTCTTTCTAATAGTAACACAAACAAAAAAAGTAGTTAACACATAAATCACATCATATTATTAAGCTTAATGCGATTTTAAGTTTAAAAATGTTACAATAAAATTTAGTGCACTGCTGTAATTTGAAGGATTTTTATTATTTAGGTAAGATAATGCAAGTAAAATGGTGCAAAGGCAAGTTTAATGCAGAATTTAATCTAAAACGGGGTAAAATATATCAAAAGTTAACAATTATATTGTTGCACTGTGTCCAATATATTCTTAAAATAGAAATAGATGTTAGCACTCTTATTAGATGAGTGCTAAAAAATTTGACTGGAGGATTAAAATGATAAGACCATTAGGTGACAGAGTTTTAGTAAAAAAGCTTGAAGCAGAAGAGATATCAAAGGGTGGAGTTATATTGACAGGAAAAGCCAAGGAGGCTCCGCAGGAAGCAGAAGTCATAGCTGTAGGACCTGGCGAAACTGTTGAAGGAAAGCTAGTTCCCATGGATGTCAAAGTGGGAGAAAAGGTAATTTACGGCAAATACTCAGGTACTGAGGTTAAATATGCGGGTGAAGAATACATTTTAGTAAGCCAAAAAGAGATATTGGCTGTCGTTGAATAGGAGGCATAATTTAAATGGCAAAGAAAATCATTCATGGTGAAGAGGCTAGAAGATCCTTACAAAAGGGTGTTGACCAGCTGGCAAATACAGTAAAGGTAACACTTGGACCAAAGGGCAGAAATATAGTTTTAGACAAGAAGTATGGGACTCCATTGATAACAAATGATGGTGTAACCATAGCAAGAGAAATAGAGCTTGAAGATGCATTTGAGAATATGGGTGCTCAGATAGTTAAAGAGGTTGCTACAAAAACCAATGATGTTGCAGGAGACGGTACAACAACTGCAACAGTTCTGGCACAGGCAATTATCAGAGAAGGCCTTAAAAACGTAACTGCAGGAGCTAATCCAATGCAGATCAGAGGCGGAATCAGACTTGCTGTTGAGGCTGCTGTAGAAGAAATAAAGAAACACTCCATAGCCTTAAGAGGCAAGGAAGATATATCAAGGGTTGCTGCTATTTCAGCTTCAGATGATGAGATTGGTGTAATGATAGCAGACGCAATGGAAAAGGTTGGTTCAGAGGGTGTTATCACCGTTGAAGAATCAAAATCCATGGTAACTGAGTTGGATGTTGTTGAGGGTATGCAGTTTGACAGGGGATATGTATCCTCATACATGGCAACAAATGCAGAGACAATGGAAGCATACTTGGATAACCCATATATCTTAATCACAGACAAGAAGCTTACAAATATCCAGGATATCCTCCCGGTATTGGAGCAGATAGTTCAGCAGGGAAGAAAGCTGTTAATCATAGCTGATGATGTTGAAGGGGAAGCAGTTACAAACCTAGTTATCAACAAGCTAAGAGGAACATTTATATGTGTTGCTGTAAAGGCACCTGGCTTTGGCGACAGAAGAAAGGAAATGCTTCAGGATATTGCAATATTAACTGGTGGACAGGTTATTTCCGAGGATCTAGGACTTACCTTCCAGGATGCAACTATTGAAATGCTTGGTAATGCAGAGTCTGTAAGAGTTAATAAAGAAACTACCACAATAGTAAATGGTAAGGGTGAAGTTTCAGATATTAAGAACAGAGTAGCCCAGATAAAGGCTCAGTATGAAGAATCAACTTCAGATTTCGACAAGGAGAAATTCCAGGAAAGACTTGCAAAGCTTGCAGGTGGAGTTGCAGTAATAAAGGTTGGAGCACCAACTGAAACAGAGCTTAAGGAAAAGAAGCTGAGACTTGAAGATGCTCTTGCAGCTACTAAAGCAGCAGTTGAAGAGGGTATCGTTGCAGGTGGTGGAACTGCATATGTTGATGCAATTAAGAGAGTTGGCGAAGTTACTTCAGATGATCCAGATGCTCAGGTTGGTATCAACATCATAAAGAAGGCACTTGAAGAACCTTTAAGACAGATTGTTGAAAACTCAGGATTAGAGCCTTCAGTTGTATTTGACAAGGTACTTCACTCAGAACAGGGAGTAGGCTTCAATGTATTAACTGAAGAATATGTTGATATGATAGCAAGTGGTATTGTAGACCCAACCAAGGTTACAAGATCAGCACTCCAGAATGCAGCATCAGTTGCAGCAACATTCTTAACCACTGAAGGTGCAGTGGCAGACATTAAGGAAGAGACTCCAATGCCTGCAATGCCACAGGGCATGGATGGGATGTACTAAAATAAACAAAAAATACTTTTAACAATAAAGATACTCCTGCTTAATTGCGGGGGTATCTTTTTATGCAATTTGCCATTGGCAATTCTACTTTGACTATAATCGGGATGCCTAACATGGTAGTTACAGTATATAATCTAAGTAATGAATTAATTTGATTAAAGAAAATTTCAAGTGAGGTATGGCATGGGTGAATTAGTAGACAGAATAATTGATCTTGAGAACAAGTACAGGGATGAGTTCTCTGTAAGAGAAGATAATGGCCTGGTTGTCCGTTTTAAGGATACTGAAATTAATGATATGTATTCCCATAACTTCACACTTTTAAGAACAGAGCTTTCAAAAGAAGATATGGCAGAATTCATAAGCAAGGAAAAGGAACTAAGAGTAAAAGACGGCAAGAATTTCTTGATGGTTAAATTTGAATACCAGGTTTCAAAGGATCTTTTGCCAGAGGAAAATTTGGACAGCTTTACGGATATTGAGTATTACAGGATACCAAAAGAAGCTGTTTATAAAATGAAGGACAGAGGAGACATAGAGGTTATAAGACTATCAGAGCTGCTTTTAGAGGATGCAAAGGAGCTTGATGAGTTATGCGCTTTTTCCGATGAGGGCTTGGATTTCACTCAAAGAAGGTTTGACAGAAGAGCCAAGGTTTACTTAAAAGAAGATGGTCCTGATAACTATCTGGCACTTTTAGATTGGGAAGCAGTAGGTTCCTGCGATTATTACTCAATGGATGGAGCGTGCATGCTGGAAGACTTCATAGTAGACCCTGAACTAAGGGGTAAGGGTATAGGCACTACACTTTTAAAGACACTGGCCAATCTTGCTTACAATGAAGGAAATGATCTCGTGTTTTTAACTGCTGACAAGGGTGAAACAGCAAGGGAAATGTACATGAAGCTGGGCTTTGAGAATATCTTTGTAACATCTGAAGTACTTTACAAATTTTAGGGTGATCTATGATCGAAAATAATGCAGTTAAGGGTAATAGTTACAATTCTAAAAATGATGAAGAAATCCGTAAGGAAGTAGAAGAGTTCTACGAAAAGATTTCAGAAGGGAATATTAAGACAGAGATAACTCCAGATTCCTTATACAAATCACTGGGTTATGATTCAAAGCTTTTAAGAGAGCTGCCTGAAGATATTATTTTAGGCCTGTCCTGTGGTAATCCATTGGAGCATCTTTTTGTTGAGGATAATGATACTATCTTGGATCTAGGGTGCGGAACAGGAATAGATATATTTATGAC
>JASDTM010000122.1:0-2037 GCA_041891535.1 Clostridiaceae bacterium | reverse complement strand
CTTTTCAAGTGTTTCTAAAAATGGTTCACTGAATTCTTTCTTAAATTTTGCTGTTAAATCCAATCCACTCTCTGAGTTTTCTTCACTTTTTACTTTTTTAAATGCCATGGTACACCTCATCGCTTGTTTTAAGCTGATTTTTATTGGTTTTATTTTCTATATTATTGAGAAACATATTATCGTCATATTACTCATGCTGTCCTTCCATACTATCACTCAATGAAAACCCAGAAGCCCTTTTTTATAAAATAAAAGATAATATTTCCAGAAAATTTCAAGTTAATTAATTTTTATAAAAGAAAAGAACCCCATTTGTCTGGAGTTCCAATCATTATTCAACTTATTAATAATGCCCATATATTAGTTTATACTTCTTTAGGTTTAAAAAACCTGTTTCCTAAATTAACAACCAAAAGTCCTAGAACTATTACAGCTCCGCCTGCCCACTGGATTGTAGTTAACTTTTCACCAAGAACCAACTGTGCGGTTATAAGTCCTATAATCGGCACAAGAAGAGACAGTGGTGCAACCTTTGAGGCCGGATATTTTGAAAGCAGTACACTCCACATACCATAACCAAACAAAGTGGATAGCAGTCCAAGATAAAGTACTGCCAGAATGGATGTAGTGCTCAAGGTGGTCAAGGTTGTGATAAGCTTCTGTGGGCTGTCCATTAAGCTTGCAAGAATAAGTACTGGTATTGGAGGAATAAGGCTTGACCATACCACCATGGACAGCATGTCCACCTTTTTCCCTTTACTCATTGCATCTTTGGTTGCAAACTTAACTATGATATTTGAGGTTGCCCAAAGGGCTGCTGCAAGTACTGTTAAAAGTAGAGCACCTGTTGGGATTGCTGTCAGTTTATCAACCCCGATGTTTGCCCCAATCAAGAACAAACCAATTGCTGCAATTCCAAGGCCAATTATTTGATGTGATCCCATCTTTTCACCCAGAGTTATTGCAGCGAATATCGGGGTGAAAAATGCTGCAGCCTGAAGCACTATTGAGGATACTCCTGCAGGCATTCCTATGCTCATTGCATAGAATAACAAGGAGAACTGCCCTACTCCCACTGTAAATCCATAGGCAATGATGTATTTAAGCTCCATCTCTGGTTTTTTGACAAAGAATATTGCCGGAAAAGCTGCAGTAATATATCTTAAGGCCACCAGAAGCATTGGTGGCACTCCAGCCAGTCCTAGCTTAATTACAGTAAAATTTGCTCCCCATATAATAACAATAAAAAGTGCTATAATTAAATCCTTTTTCTTCATGACTACTCCCTGGGATTACTTTTCATATCTCTTATAATGAATGTCTTCAGATTTAATAATAGCACTTTTGTTATAAAAATATCGACTTTTACTTTTCCTTTATGTAGATACCTCTTGTGGAGACTCCATAATTCATCTCCCCGCCTTCTTTGGTCTTGGAAAACTCAATATAGTCAAATACTATGAGTACCTTTAATTCTCCATTTTCTATGGTATAAGACATGTCTTTTTGATCTACTGGTGTTTCCTTGCCAGTTCCAAGTGGATATTTTTCTAATAAGTCTTTTGTATATTCATTGAAATTCTCAGTCAATACAACATTTCCGTCCCTTTTTATCTCAAGTACTGGGAAAGCCCCACCCTTGCTACCAGGAGTCCAGTTTATCGTATAGTTTCCCTTTTTACCCTGGAAGTTTGAATTTCCATATTGACCCATGCCCATTCTTACTCCACTGATCGCCCATTGGTAATCGCTTATGTCTTCTACTCCTGTATTTGACACTAGCATTGAGTATAATGGGTTCTCTTGAGGTACTTCATTACTTGTATAATAAAGTGCGTTAAAGCCCATGGTTGAGCTGAATCTCTCATAGTTAAGATCCTTTTTTACAAACCAGTTTGGAAGCTTCTCATATTCTGAGTACATTAAAAAGTTGACTGCGTCATAAATATCTTGCTTGACCTTCGTAGAAGGCTCTGTGCTTGCATGAACAATTTTATTCTCTTTAATCATATTCTGACTTTGTAGTAGGTTCTCGAG
>JASDTM010000121.1:1728-12719 GCA_041891535.1 Clostridiaceae bacterium | reverse complement strand
CTTCCTTCAGGAACCAGTTGTAAGAATCAAGCTGAATCTCGATGAGATTCGGCATTTCGGCAACTTCTTTGATTCTTGAGAAACTTCTTCTTGTTCTTTTACCGGTTGGATTTGGAACAGGATGTACCATTAATTCACCCCTTAAAAAATTTATCTTGATAATCGCCTGTAAAGCTTATAGAATAGAACCGTCAGGAGATTATCCGCGTTAGTAGATATCGCAAATTGCGATACGAGTACAATTTAATACTATACCATATGCAAAACCCATAGTCAACGGAAAATTTGGCTGTTTTTTTATGCCCAAAATCATTTTTAGCCCATAATAAAAGAGAAATCAGAAGCTTCAAACCTCTGATTTCTCTTTTTTATATCTATCTTTAACTACTTCTTAAGTCTTCCTGCTATATCAAGCATTCTGTCAACCTGAACTTCGATTGCCGGATCAATTGCATCCACCATCTGTCCTTCCATGCCTACCTGAGTTGAAGTTCCGTAAGGATTTCCTCCAGTGGTGAATAGAACTGGGTTAGTATAACCTGGTGCAGCAATTATTGCTCCCCAGTGCAACATTGTTACATAGAATGCTATGGAGGTCATTTCCTGTCCGCCATGTACGTTCTGTGCTGAAGTCATATGTGAAACTACCTTATCCTTAAGTAAACCCTGTGCCCAAAGACCGCCCTGTCCGTCTAAGAAGAATTTCATCTGTGCAGTTAGGTTACCGAATCTTGTAGGTGATGAGAATAATATTGCATCTGCCCAGACTAAATCGTCTCCGCTTGCTACCGGTACATCAACTGTCTCGTCCATGTGCTTCTTCCATAGTGGGTTCTTTGAATATCCTTCCTCTGGAACCAGCTCCTTAACCTTGACAAGTCTTACCTCTGCTCCCTTAGCCAGTGCGTATTCCTCTGCCTTCTTTGCCATTTTGTAGTTATTTCCTGTTGATGAGTAGTAAACTATTGCTAATTTGATTTTTTCCATTTTTGTTCTCCTAAATTACTTTTTATTTTTTATTTGTTATTAATTGTTACTCAGTTACTTTCTATAACTATAGTAACCCCGCCTCACATTTTTTGCAATATGTTAATTGTGAACTTTATTGAAACTTATTATCAATTAGAAATCCACCCCCACCTAAAGCAAAACAGGCACTATCCAAAAATAGCACCTGTTAATCAAACTAATTACCTATTTAATTATGTATATTTCGTTACAAGAACACTACTTAATTAGCCATGTCTTGATCAAACCATATTTTGTTACATTTTCGGGTATCTCATCTTTTCCAATGTTATAAACATGCTCAAGCTTTCCAGTTACCACCATGTTTGCCCCGCTACCAGTCACTGTTACATTTGTTATTTGGAGTAAGACTAGTTGATGAGGAAGTATATTATCCTCACCATTAAGCTTTTCGCTTTTTATTTTCAAGTCAATCGTCTTCAAATTTCCATGTTTATCTTCAATATCGATAACTCTGGTTTCAACTCTTTCCTGGTCAAGTCCAATGGCAAAATATGGTCCACCATTTGCCAGCATAGTATTGACATAATCTACATAGTTGGAGACATTACCTTCTCTGACCTTGATACCATCTGCCCATCCTGTTTTTAAATAGCCCTTGGTCACATCTATTTCACTTGAATGGACTAATTCAAATGACCCTGAAGTGTCATCTTGTTTATTCCAAAGTTGGATTAACTCAGCTGTCGGTCCCCAATACTTAGATTCCCAGTATCTTTGATCCAAATTTATAAACGGAAGTGCATAGCCATCCCATATTATTTTTTGTTCTGCAGTTGCAGTAGCTCCAATTGTTGAAGAGTTAAAATTTAAAACCTTGGCGAATAAATGATCAACATCTTTTTTCACAGTAACTTTGACTGTTTTAAGGGCTGCATTAATTTCTGTTGTATGAGTCGTACCCGTTCCTGAATTCAAGTCAACAAAGTGCTTTACATTGGATTCTACTTTAGTAGAATCTGGCAGCTTTGAAGCCCCGGCTAATGCCGCTGCGTCAGCTGTTGCTTGTAGCTTTGAACGAGTGTCTGCCATTAAGCCTGTATCTACAACAAGCGCACCAAAACCCAGAAGGACTACGAATAGCAAAGCTACAAGAGCCATGGCTTGGCCATTCTGGTCGTCCTTAAATCTTCTTAACTTATTCATTGTAAAGTCCTCCTTTCTTCTATTGAATTGAAAGTTTGTCACCTTCATTAATATCTTTAAACACACCGGCATTCGCTTCAATTACTGCCTTAGACCCCAATACAATCGGGCTTACTCTCCAAGGTTTCATTGAATCTATTTTTTTAACTACAATATTTTCATCATCAATAAACAATACATCAATCGGTACCTTCATGAAGAAGCAATGGATGCTGTTACATGGTTTAATTAAAAGCCCCTCATCAATAGCCGGAATCTTTCCCATCAGCCCCATGAATCTAGACCAAAATGTGGAAGCTATTTTTAGTTCTTTTAAAACTACAGCTCCATTCTTTTCATTTTTAAGTATCTTGTTTCCCATTAAAGCTTACCTGAAAGCATATCCTTTCCATCTACAGCAGTATTCCCTGAGTGATACACAAATTCTTTACCACCCATGGTGAATTCTTCATCTCCGGTTAAAATGGCTGAAGTCATAATCTCCTCATCCTTTTTAAACATACCTGGCGCAGAGCACTTAAGCTCCACTGAAGTTCCTTTATCAGAGAACATTGGTACTATAAAAAATCTGAAACCAATTGGTATTTCCGAAAAAATGTGCTGTTCTGCTATTTTTTCGGGTCCTATGGAAAATGTCGCAACTTCAGTTCCTTTTAAAGTCATAGTTACTGGCTCATCTGAACCTTTATCTTTATATTGAAGCGTTCCTTTCAGCTCCGCAGGCTTTGATTTTCTTGGCCTTTTTCTTAGGAATAGAATTCCAATTAGAGCTAAAACTAATGCTCCGACTCCACCAAAGATCAATGTGGAGTTATCCTTCTTTTCAATTTCCGCTGCTGGTTTAGCTATTTTGTCTGAATTTTGCACCAAATCAGTTACAGAATGTGTTGGTATGAATGAGATTTTAACTTCATCTTTTATTGTTCCTGTAAAAACAGAAATTGTTTTTTCTGTTTTTTCTGAAGGAGCAAGATCAATTTTACTGCCCTGAACAATTTCATCATTCACTTTAAGTAATAGCTGTTCTGGATACTGACTTACATTGTTTGCAGCAACTTTAAATGAAATAGTGTCTTCATTAGCAATATTGAAATTCTTAGGAAGGTCAATATAAACTGTTCCTTTAGGCAGTACTTCTATTTGTTCTTTACTGCTCTGGAAAAATGCTTCACTGCCATAATCTCCGCGTGCATTGAATGTAATTTCAGTTGGACCTTTTTTAAAATCTTCTACTATTACAGAATATATTCCATCATTGGCAAGTATATCCCCAGAAGCTGTTTCTCCATCATCAAGAAGGGTTAAATTCTTCATTTCATAATCTTTAAGAATGTCCATTGACATGGTGACATTCTTCAAGCCTTCAGTTACAATCTTTCCATTTGACTTTAAAGATGCTGTAATTGTTTCTTTAGTCCCTTCGATAACAGGATTAACCCCGAGTAAAATGTCTGAGCTTATAACTGGAATATTTTTAACCTTAAAGAAAGATTGAGTTCTTGCAAGTATGGCTTCTCCGTCTAAAAGACTTACTTCAAGCTCATATTCACCCGTCTGAGGAAATTTTGGACCCTTAATTAGATATTCGGATCCATTTTTTACTACTTCCAATGGAAGGTTAATATCGCTACCATTCTTTTTAATAACAGCAACCAATTTCGAATTACCAGTTATTTCTCCATTGTAATTTGCCTTTGCTGAAAAAGTTGATTCAAAAGGAATCTGGGCATTATTCTCAGGCTCTGTTATCCAGAGCTTTGTTTTAGTATCTCTTACTGCATTAATTGTGCCAGTCCATTTCCCTTTTAAGGTATAGACTTGATTTTGAGCCTCACTGCCTTTGAATAAATGGAATACTTTAAGTGCTTTAGTATCCATAACCGGGTTTACTGCTTTGCCATCTTTATTACTTAAAATGGATGTCCCATTTGAGGTTGGATCAGAAACAAGAATTGTTATTCTTTCTGTGCTTCCATCAAGGTTAATCTCGTAGGATTTATCTTCTCCATTGTTTGTGTCACTTAAAATCTGATCCCTATTTTTAAGCTGCTTTAAAACATCGAAAAAGCTTAAAGCAAGACTTGAGGAATCTCCTTTGACGGATGCTCCTCTTGTTGTTTCTGATATTTTATTTAAAATATCCTTATCATATTCTCCAAAACCCACTGTGTAGACTGGGTAACCAGAATTTCCAAGTTCGGTTGCCTTCTTTAACAGGTCACCCTTATATGCATTCATATCTACATTTGTTCCTTCAGGCATTGGTTCTCCGTCTGTAAGGAATATTATGAACTTAGATAGATTTTCCTCTGTTATTGAATCAAGGTTAGATTTAGCTAATTCAAGAGCTTTGGTATAATCTGTGAATCCCTTTGGAGTCAAGGTATTTTTAAGTGTATTCTTGACTGTTGCATTTGAAGCTTGGTCTAGCTTTGTCATGGGTATTATATTTACGGCATCATTGCTAAAGGTGGACACACTTATGTAGTCACCTTCGCCTAGAAGTTCCAGCACCATGGCTGAGGCTGAGACCCTGTTTAAGCCAGGATCTGTATCTGCCATGCTGCCTGAATTGTCAATTACAAGAGCAACTGCCACCTTATCTGTATCAGTAGATGCAGCTGCTCTAGTAATATTAATGCTTGTCAAACAAATTAAAAACGCCAGTAAAATAATCCCTGTTTTTTTCATAATAATAACTCTCACTCTTTAATCTAGTAATACAATTTTGTCTTCGGCTAAAATCCTGAAAGTGTTTTAAAGATGTTCATCAGAGCAGGTCCCAGAATTATAACGAACAGTGCAGGAAACAAGAAGAATATCATCGGAAACAGCATCTTAAGAGGAATTCTCATAGCTTCTTCTTCGGCTCTTTGTCTTCTTTTTTCCCTCATTGTCTTTGACTGAATCCTGAGCATATTGGCAATATTGGCTCCCAGAATCTCGGATTGTATTACAGCAGTTATAAAGCTTGATACATCCTCTACCTGGCTTCTTATGCCAATACTTCTTAATGCATCTTCACGTTCTTTGCCCTTTGTTATATCATCCATAGCCCTATTGATTTCATCAGTCAAGGGTCCCTTCATTTTTGAGGCAGTCTTTTTCATTGCTGAATCAAAGCTTAAGCCTGCCTCAACACTGACATAGAGCATATCTAAAACATCCGGGAGTGACTTTCTTATTGTAGTCTGCCTGTTTCTGGCCTTTGAGGATATCAGGGACAATGGCAGCAGTGCTGCAATAACACCGAACATGATGATTAAAGGCCAATTAATCTGACCTCCAACTGCCCTTAGTAGAACAAATATTGAGCCCATTGATACCAATGCCATTAGTATCTGATTTAAAAGAATTCTTGTAGGAGTATATTTATCCTGAATTCCAGCCTGAAGTATAAGTCCATTATAATATTTCATCAGGTTTTTAGGTGTAAATTTAAACATGAAGCTGAAAAGTGAGTTATAGATCGGCATCAATGCTCTTTCTATAAACGGCTTTTTAAGTTCATCATCATCTATGACATCTTCACCTTTAATTTCAGTAAGCCTTGAACTAACTGTTCTCGAAGACTCTGTCAAAACACTTAAAAGGATCAGAAGCAGTAAAAATATGGTTACTATCAGAAGTGCATATACTAAATAATTCATACTACACCTCCAAATTTACTATTCGTTTGAGTATTATTGCGCCTATTATGATCATGGCACCTGCTGTTCCCAGCATTAACCTACCCATCGTCTCAGTAAAGAGTGGTTTTAGGTATCCTGGGTTAATAACAGAAATTATAAAGCCAATTGCAATAGGGAGAACTCCTATAATAACTGCAGACATTCTACTTTGTGCAGATAATGTTCTTACTTCGCCTTTTAGCTTAACTCTTTCTCTAATTGTGTTAGCAATCAAATCAAGTACTTCAGATAAGTTACCACCTACCTGTCTTTGGATTACAATGGCTGATACCAGCATTTCTATGTCTTCATCACCAGTTCTTTTAACCAATTCATCTAATGCGTTTTCAAGTGGTCTACCCAGGTTATTATCCCTCATGACCTTTTGGAACTCCCATTTAATAGGGTCTTCCATCTCGCTTCCAGCTGTTGCTATAGCTTGATTAAAGCTAAGTCCTGCTCTAAGTGCATTGGACAATATGTTCAAAAATTCAGGTAGCTGGTTATTAAGCTTTCTTGCTCTTTTATCCCTTGCACTTCCTACATACATACTTGGCAGGAAGAATCCTAAAACTGCCGGTAGTATTGCAATTAAAGGATTTTTAGTCAAAGCAAAGAATAGAAAGAAAAATATTGCAGCACTAAGTAATGAGAATAAGAAGTACTCAGTGGGTTTAATCATTATATGTGCTTGAAGAAGTCTATCCGAGGTTTTCTTAATATACGGCCCAATTATAGGCAGATTATATACTTCTTCATTCTTTTTTATATTACCTGTAAGTGTTGATATATCAGGTCCAAAATCCTCTTCAGAGGTTATGGATTCAATATCATAAAGTCTATCCTTTACAGTTCTTCTTCCTTTAAAAAGGTACGACAGTCCAAAATATATCAGCATAAAAAGGGTCGATGCCAAAAGTACATAAGTCAATATATCCATGTCCTACCTCCTTTCTAAAATCCTTCCTTGTTTGTGGCAGGTTTGAAAATATTAGGATGAATATTCTCTCCATAGGTTTTAAGTCTATCCATAAATGTTGGTACAACTCCAGTTGATACATGGCGTCCTGTAACATTGCTGTTAATATCATAGCCTTCCTGGTTGAACAGGAATAAATCCTGAAGAGTAATAGTATCACCCTCCATACCTGTAATTTCAGTTACCTTAGATATCTTTCTGGATCCATCAGGATATCTAGAAATCTGGATAATTATATTTATGGAAGATGCAATTTGCTCTCTGATTGCTCTGCTTGGTAGTTCTATACCCCCCATATGAATCATAGTCTCCAAACGGGCAAGGCTGTCCCTTGGTGTATTTGCATGGACAGTTGTTATTGAACCGTCATGACCTGTATTCATGGCTTGCAGCATATCCAGTGTTTCTGCACTTCTAACCTCACCGACAATAATACGGTCAGGTCTCATACGAAGAGAGTTAACAACAAGATCTCTTATGGTAATTCTTCCTTTACCTTCAATATTGGATGGTCTTGATTCAAGAGATATGACATGCTCCTGCTGTAGCTGCAATTCTGCAGCGTCTTCTATGGTAACTATTCTTTCATCATGGGGTATAAACCCTGACAACACATTTAAAAGTGTTGTTTTACCAGATCCGGTTCCTCCGGATACTATAATATTCAGCCTGCCTCTTACACAAGATTTAAAAAATGAGGCCATTTCAAGGTTTAATGTCCCAAAGGTAATTAAATTATCCAGTGTATATGGGTTAGCAGCGAATTTTCTAATTGTAATTGTAGGTCCAGTTACAGCAAGTGGTGGGATAATTACATTGACACGGGAACCGTCAGGCAATCTTGCATCAACCATTGGAGAGGATTCATCTACTCTTCTACCAAGGGGTGCGATAATTTTATCTATTGTATGATATACATGTCTGTCATTTCTGAATTTTGTAGGTGCTTTATGTAATTTTCCATTTTTTTCTACGAACACACTAAATGGACCGTTGACCATTATTTCAGTCACAGTCGGATCATCCAGTAGTTTAGTTATTGGTCCAAAGCCGAATATCTCATCCATTACAGAATTTTGAACTGCCATTTTATCAGATGCAGATAAATGTTTTTTTACTCTTTGGAGCTCATTTCTCAGCTCCTCTTGGACCATTTTATTTACAAGAACTTTAGCATCCAAGTCATCCCTTTCTGGCATGACTTGAATTAAATCAATGATTTTATTCTGAATGGTTAGAGAAAGGTCTTCTACTTCTTGGCTTTTAACCTCTGAAACTTCATATGCTGGAGCTTCTTCATGATTAGGCGCGCCAAAATTAAAGGAGGAGTATGCCATTATTTACGCCACCCCCGTTTCTTCAGGGCTCCCTCCGAACCAGTCAAGGATGTCGCCAATTTGCCTATTCCTTCAGTTGTCTTACTCCTTGGGAATAATGTGACATATGGCTTACCTTCGTTTTGAGACTTTCTTACTCCATTGAAATCCTCTGGGATCTCACTGAACACTTCATGGCCTAGCGTGGTTTCAACATCCTTTCTGCTTATACCAGATCCTGATGCTTTGTTTAAAACAATTTTGATCTTATTTGCAGGGTAGTTTAGCTCCTTAAATACCAGGAGTGAGCTCTTTATATTCTTCAGTGTTAAAATTTCAGGTGTAGTTAATAGTAACAATGCATCTGCAAGAGAAAATGCAGGATTAACTGTATTCATGAATCTTCCAGGCATATCTACAATAATATAGTCATAGGAGGATCTTAAGGTCTTTAGAATAACGTCAATCTGATCAGCATTTACGTAGTCACTGAAGCCAGGGTCAGGGTTTGCAGCCAAGATCCTTAGTCCACTTTCATGGGTTAATAGATAGCTGTCCATTAGATCCTCATCAATGTTACGTATTTCATTAATTACATTGGCCATGGAGTATTTAACAGGCACATTAAGTGCTATTGAGTCTCCGCCATAATCAAGATCCAAGTCAAACAATACGACTCTTTTGCCCGTCTGTTTTAATATCTGCACTGCAAGATTGGTTGACATAAAGGTTTTTCCAGTACCGCCCTTGGTTGAAAAGACTGTTATTACCTTACCTTCAAGGTTGGATCTTTGCTTTTTGCTCACCATTAGCATTTCTTGCTTGTGCTGGTGGTTTGTGTATGACTTGTATATAGCATCTGTTAGTTCTTCAGTATCGCTTGTAGGTGAGATAATATCAGAAGCACCTGAGGTTACTGCACGTCTTACATTACTAGGGCTTAATTCATCCTCAAGCAGTATTACTGTCTTATATGGGTAGTTATTTGTTATAAACTCTGAAGTTTCATAACCATCTCCAAGATAGTGCTCAGAAACCAACACCACATCAGAAATATCCGTTGCAAAGCTTTCTTTTATATCAACATCTTCTAGAATTGGTTTTTCAATTTTAATATATTCAATGTTTTTGAGCTTTCTTGCTATCTCCTCTCTCATTTCAAATGAGTGAGCAAGAATTTGTACTTTTATGATATCCATCAGCGATTCCTCCAGTCATCAAAGTTGTCTTTACCATAATGGTCTAACGGTACCTTGACTCCGTCAACAGGGTTTCTCAGAGTCATCTGGAAGGTTCCGTATTTAAGCATGAATGCAACTACTTCAGCCTGTTGAGGTGTAACCAACAATGTTACCGAAGTAGGCACTCCCTGCGCTTTAACTAATTTGCCTGTTTCATCTTTAATAGCTACTATACCTACTTCTAAAACTTCAACGTTCTGAAGCTGGGTAACTGTCAATACCTTCTCATCACCTTCAAAGAAGTTTGAAGCTGTAGTAGTTGGAGTTGTTGTAGCTGTAGGGGTGGTTGAAGTAGCAGGATTTCTGTTTGCTGCTTCTTGGTAAGTAACTATAATATCTACCTTATCACCCTTTTGAAGATAGCCGGCCAGACCAGTAACTTCTGTGGTTGGCACGACAATAGCTCTCATATTTTCAGGTATTTTATATGATAATCCTGTTTTCTCATCTGTTGCTGCAAGCTTGGAATTTAGTATCTGCTCACCCTTGAAAATATCTGCCTTAGTAATCTTGCCAATTAATTCCGCAACAGTTTTTACTGAATCCGGATGGACAGCTTCCTCAGGTACGCTTTCAAGCTTCAACATTGCTTCTGAAAGCTTAGTACTTTGTGCTATATCATTGACAGCAACTACCACATTCGCATATTTGACCTGTACCTCAGGAACCTTTCTTAAGCTCTCTATATAACGGTACAAAAAGAAAGTAGAAACCAGCGTCAATAAGATCGCCAGTATAATGAGTGCCCTTGATTTCTTCATTCTAAGTCTCCAATCTTCAATATATTATTTTATGTCGTATTCTATCTTCATATAGGATTCTGATGAGATCTCTATGCTTGATGGAAGAAATAATCCAACAAGTGGCTTCAAGCTTCCAGTGATTTTCACGTAAGCCTCGTATTCCGGAGGCGTTGTTCCCATGGGCTTTTTATCTACAACGACAGTTTTAGTCATTGGTATAAAACTCATGGCATCATTAGCTGCCGTAGTTGCTATACTCTTATCAATATTTACAGCATATACTCTTGCTCCCTCACGGGCAGCATTATTTACTGTGATTTTGGCCATAAATACCCAGCCAAAATCAACAATCGCTACAATTAGTAATAAAAGAATCGGCAGAACAAGGGCAAACTCAACTAGTGATTGCCCTTCCTCTCTTTTTCCTATTTTCTTAATCTTATTCATAATAAGGACCTCCTATAAGGATAATCCCTGAATCATACCCGTTCTTGAGATAATCAGGGTAATGATGCATCCCACGGCTATTGCTAAGGCGTAAGGAATATATTCATCCCTTTTACCTGTAATTTCAAGTTCATACTTCCTTTTCCTCATTTCCATTGTAGGTAAAGAAGTTACTGCATATAGTATTGCAAAGAAATAGTGCAACAAAAGCCTTCCGGTCCTTTTAAATGTATTTAAAAGTCCTCCCTGGGCTGCACGAATAACAAGTGTAATAACACCACCTGATAATGCAGTAAACACTGCAATTATCAACACTGTCCTCCAATCGGTCAGTGCGCCAATGGCGGCTAAAAGTTTAATATCCCCAGCTCCCATTGCTTTCATAATATAAGGAACAAGAAATATGAGAAATCCAACAA